>NZ_QKTK01000010.1:0-138786 GCF_003234475.1 Curtobacterium sp. MCBD17_008
ATGGTGGGCAGGGGGCCGGGAGGGGGTGTGGTCACGCTGGTGGTCCTGTCTCGGCCGTTCCGGCCGGTGTCGGTCTGGAGGCTCGGTTCAGCTCTTCACGGCGCCCTGCGTCACGCCGCTGATCACCCAGCGCTGCGCGAACAGGTAGACGATGACGGTCGGCGCCATCGCCATGAGGTACGAGGCGAACGCGACGTTGTAGTTCGTGCCGAACTGGCTCTGGAAGATGTTCTGCACGACGGGCAGCGTCTGCAGCCCCGGGTCCGCGGTGATGAGCGACGGCATCATGAAGTCGTTCCACGAGGCGAGGAAGGCGAAGATGCCGACGGTCGCGTTCATCGGTCCGAGCAGCGGCAGGATGATGCGCCAGAAGATCTGCCACGTGGAGGCGCCGTCGATGCGGGCGCTCTCCTCGAGTTCGACCGGGATGGAGCGCAGGAACGCCGAGTAGAGCAGCACGCTGAACGACAGTTGGAACATGGCGTGCAGGATCGCGACGCCGATGGGGTTGTCGAGCGAGATCATCGCGGTGAGCTTGATCTGGGGGAGCGCGACGACCGGGAACGGCAGGAACATCGCCGCGAGCAGGTACACGAACGACCAGCGGAAGAAGCGGCGGTGCCAGTTCCGGACGATGGCGTACGAGGCGAACGAGCTGAGCAGGAGCGTCGCGACGACGGTGAGTGCGGCGACGCCGAGCGACACCGAGAACGAGACCGGGAAGCGGGTGAGCGCCCACGCCTCGGCGAAGCTCGCCGGGTTGAACGGGGTCGGCAGGGACAGCGCGTTGCCGTCGACCGCCTGCGCGCTCGTCTTGAACGCCATCGCGACCGTGACGTACAGCGGGACGAGGACGGTCAGGGACGCGAGCGCCAGGATGATCGTCAGCGGCCAGTTCACGCGCTCGAGGCGGCGGCGGCGCGGCTGGTCGGGGGCGGTGCGGGCGGCTGCGGTGGCCGGGGACCGGGTGTCGATGGCGCTCATGCGAGTCGGAGGTTCCTTCCGCGCGTCACTGCGAGCTGCAGGACCGAGATGAGGACGGTGATGATGAAGAAGACGGTCGCGTTGGCCATCTGGTAGGCGTAGTCACCGCTGGTGAAGCCGGTGAAGATCGTCATCGCGACACTGCTCGTCGCGGAGCCGGGCCCGCCGTTCGTCAGGCCGACGATGACGTCGTAGGCGCCGAGGTAGCCCTTCACGCCGAGCACGGTGTTGATGACGATGAAGCCACCGATGAGCGGCAGGGTGATCGACCGGAGCTGCTTCCACGTCCCGGCGCCGTCGAGGGAGCTGGCCTCGTACACGTCGGCCGGGATCGAGGTGAGTCCGGCGGTGTAGATGAGGAGCGCGCCCGGGATGGTCTGCCACGCCGAGACGATGACGATGGCGAGCCACGCCAGGTTCGGGTCGCCGAGGATGCTCTGCTCGAGCGGTCCGATCCCGACGGACGTTGCCAGGGCCGGCAACGTGTTCGAGAACAGGTAGTTGAAGACGTAGGCGACGATGATGCCGGACACGACCATCGGGATGACGAACACCGACCGGAGGCCCGCGGCGAAACGGACCCGCTTGGACAGGGCGATGGCGAGCGACAGCGCGATCGTCTGCGTGACGATGACGGTCACCACCGCGAAGCCGAGCGTGAACCCGTACGACCCGAGGATCGCCGGGTCGGACACGAGTGCGCGGTAGTTCTCGATGCCGAGGAAGTGCCACTGCCCGAACCCGAGGTAGTCCGTGAAGCTGTAGAAGATGCCGACGCATGCCGGCGCGACGACGAACGCCGTGAACAGCACGAGGGCGGGCACGAGGAACAGGTAGTACATGCCCTCGGTGCGGTGCAGGGAGCCGACGCGGCGGTGGACGCGGGTCGCTGCGGTGGCGGGGCCGGGACGGGGGTCCTCGGTCTCGGGGGTCAGGGGGGTCTGCATGGTCATGATCGCTCCTGGGGTCCGGTCCGGCTGTTCCTGGTCGCGCCGGTCAGACCGTCGCCGAGCGGCCGGCGAGTCGTCGCCAGTCGGTGTCGAGCCGCCGCAGCATCGAGTCGAAGTCGCCGCTGCGGATGGCGGTCTGCAGGTAGTTGCCGAGCGGGATGGAGGTGGGGATGAACGTGCCCGCGCCCTGGTAGAACGCGCCGTCGTCGACGTACTGCTGCAGTCCCTGGATGCGCTCGTCGGTCTGCGGGGCGGCGTCCTCGGTGGTCGAGAACGCGAGGTTGTCCAGGTTGTAGGCGTTGATCACGTCGGGCTGCATGAGGAACTCGACGAGCTCCTGCGCCTGCTCGAGGTGCGGGGTGGTGGTCGGGATCCACAGGCCGAGGTCGATGTTGACGCGTGCTTTCCGGTCACCCGGGTCGTTCGAGACCGGGAGTGCGAAGGTCCCGACGGGCAGGTCCTCGTCGACGAGGGCGATCTGGCTGAGCGCCCACGGTCCCTGCAGGTACATCGCCGCCTTGCCCTGCCCGAAGGCGAGGTTGCCGTCCGCGTAGGACCGGGTGGCGTGGTCGGGGTTGAAGAACGACGAGATCGTCTTCGCGCGCTCCATGGGCAGGGCGAAGTCCTTCTCGAACGACACCTCGGCGTCCGGCCCGACGTCGGTCCCGAGGGCCTTCATCTTCCGGAAGAACGAGCCGGTGTCGACCAGGCTCCCGACCGAGTAGTCGAACAGGCCCTGCCAGAGCGTCCAGGTGTCCCGGTCGGTCGCGTAGACCGGGGTGATGTCGGCCTGCTGGAGCGCGGTGCAGACGTCGACGAACTCGTCCCAGGTGGTCGGGACCGGCAGGCCCTGCTCGTCGAAGATGCGCTTGTTGTAGATGACGCCGGCGGCCGCGAGCGAGAACGGCAGCACGCTCGTGCGGTCCTCGTACTTCGCGTACTGGTTCGTCAGGCCGTCGATGCTCTTCCGGACCCGACCGGCGGAGGGCAGGTCGCTCAGGTCACGGAGCACCCCGCGCTCGATGTAGCGCGCGAGTTCGAGGTTGTCGTTGAAGCAGCCGACGTCGGCCGGCTCACCGCGGACGAACTGCGGGGCGATGGCGACGGTGCTGTCGTGCACGACCCGCATGCCGCGGTTCTCCCGCTCGAAGCGGCGGAGCAGGTCGTCGAAGTAGGCGATGACCTCCTGCTTCTGCTCATAGAAGCGCAGGGTGCTGCCGCCCGCCGCGGTGCTGCCGGCCGAGGGGGCCGAGCACCCGGCGAGCGCCAGTGTGCCGAGCCCGAGCCCGCCGACCGCGCCGGCGAGGAACCCGCGCCGGCTGAGTGCCGTCCGTGCCGTTGTGCTGCCCATGCCCATGGTCACTCCCTTTCGCGCTCCATCGCGCCAGCCCAGTTTTACAGCGCTGTAAACGCAAAGTCAACGCCGAAGTCGCGTTCTCCGGGGAGGGTCAGGGGAGGGACGAGCCGCGGGGGTCCGGTGCGTGCTGGAGCTCCTGCCGCAGGGACCGGACGGCCCGCATGAGGTCGTCCTGCTTCCGAGCGCTGGCGCCGAGCGGCGATCCCAGCGCGGGGCGCGCGATCACCCCGAGGCGTCCTGCCCCCGTGACGAGGGCGAGCGACCAACCGCTCTGCCCGGTGATGGTCCTGCGCTCGTCGGGTTCGACGTCGCGGAGGTCAACCCACGGGATCTCGACGACGGGCTCGGCCTGGTCGGGTGTCCACGCGTGCAGCCCGACCTCGTCGACGGTCCAGAGCGTCGGCCGTGCGCGACGCCGGGGAGCGATGCCGAACGCGGCGAGGTCGCCCCGGAGGTCCACGTGGGTCGGCAGGAACAGGCGCGGCTGCAGGCGCCACGCCCGAGCACGCTCCAGCGCGGCACGGTCGCGACGGCGGTACCGGGCGGTGCCGATCGCGAGAGCGACCGCGGCGAAGAGGAGGAACCAGGGCAGCAGCCAGCCCCGAGTGCTGCGGCCGTCGCCGGACCCGCCCCCACCTCCGTGGGAGAGCTCGAGCGCGACGCTCGCGAGCCCGAGCACGCCGAGGACCGCGACGGCGACGACGGTCTTCCAGACGGGCGGGAAGGCGCCGTCGCGGAGTCGCTGCATCCAGGGTTCGGGGACGGAGGTCATCTCCCCAGCCTGGCAGGGGGACGGCCACCCGTCCGGCGTGGATGCGGTCCGGGCCGTCAGGCGTAGCGGCGGGCGGCGCGCAGTGCGGCGTCGGTGTACGAGCCACCGAACAGGAACACGTGGAGCAGGAGCGGGGCGAGCTGGTGCAGCGCCACGCGGTCCTGCCACCCGGGCGCGAGCGGCGACTCGTCGTCGTACGCGGCCAACACGGTCCCGAGCTCCGGGAGGCCGAACAGCGCCAGCAGCGCCAGGTCCGTCTCCGCGTGACCGCCGTGCGGGGTCGCGTCGATGAGCACGGCGCCGGTCGGTGCGTCCGCCTCCCGCGGCCAGAGCACGTTCCCGGCCCAGAGGTCGCCGTGCAGTCGGGCCGGACCCTCCCCGACGAGCGCCGGCTGCGGGGACCCGAGCGAGCCGTCCTCCAGGCGGCCGCAGACCCGCTCGAACACGGCGGCCTCGGCACCGTCGTACCCGCCGGCGTCGACGATCCGCTCGACGAAGTCCCGGATCCGGTACTCGGCGAAGAACGCGCCCCAGGACGTCGGCGCCTCGGACGCGGGGACGAACGGCGTGCGCGAGCGGCCCATCCGCAGCGGACCGTTCGCCGGGAACCCGGGCGACGGGGCACCCCAGTGCGCGGCACCGGCGGCGTGCGTGTGGGCGAGCGAGCGACCGAAGCGCGCCGCCTGCGCACGGGTCGGCGTCCCGTCGGCGATGAGCTCCAGATCGAGCAGGGTCGGGTGCGGACGCCCCAGGACGCGGGCGATCCGGGTGCCACCGGTCTCCTCGGCCTCGGCGAGCCACTCGAGGCCGGCTGCCTCGGCGGCGGCCTCGTCCGGGTCCGTGAAGGTCTTCGTGTGCGTCGAGGCCATCACCCCATCCTGCCGACCGGGGACGACTCCGGGTTCAGACGGCGTCGACCAGGGCCCGGGCGAGGGGGTGCCACGGCCGCGAGGACGGCCCGCTCAGCACCAGCGTCCGCTGGTACCCGGGTGACACCGGCAGCATGACGAGGTCCGGCGGCAGCATCACGCGGCCGAGCGTCGGCACGATCGAGACGCCCTCGCCGCGCTGGATCATCCCGAACATCGTGCTCATCTCCCGCACGCGATGGGCGTAGCGGAACGGCTGTCCGGCCCGCTCGTGCATGAGCTGGATCTGGTGCTCGCAGCCACCGCCGCCCGCGACCAGGCCGTCCTCGTGCAGGTCGTCGAGGGTCAGCGCCGGGAGCTCGGCCAGCGGGTGGTCCCGGCGGACGACGGCGGCCATCTCGTCCTGTGCGACGACGACCCCGCCGTCCGGTACCGCGGTCGGGTCGACGAGCACCGCGGCGTCGACCGTGCCCGCTTCGAGCCACTCCGGCATCTCGTCGTCGTCGCCCTCGTACACCTGCACGTCGACGTCCGGCAGCGTGACCGCCCAGACCGCGCGGAGCCGGGGGAGCAGCCCCTGGCACACCGTCGGGACGGCGGCGAGGCGCACGGTGCCGCGTGCCGGGGCGGGCCGCACCACGGCCTCCAGGGCGTCGACCGAGGCGAGCACGCTCCGGGCGTGGGCGAGCAGGCGGTCGCCGAGCGGCGTCGGCGCGGTGGCGGCGCCGCGGAGCACGACCGGGCCGCCCACCTCGCGTTCGAGTCCGGCGACCGCGTGCGAGACGGCCGACTGCCCGACACCGAGCGCGAGCGCGGCCGCGGTGAAGGAGCCCGCGTCGACGGTCGCGACGAACGCGCGGAGCTGGGGGAGCGATACGGTCATGCGCTTCCTTCATGACGGCATGAGCGTCATGCGTTTGCCGCATGACCGGACACTCCCGAGACTAGGCCTCGTGAACGCCCTCCTCTACGTCCTCGTCGCCCTCACGTGGGGCTCGAGCTTCTTCTTCGCGAAGATCGGGCTCGAGGGCTTGGCGCCCCAGCAGGTCGCCACGGTCCGCACGGTGCTCGGCGCACTGACGCTCGTCGTCGTGCTGCTCGTCACGCGCCGTCGGTGGCCGCGTGAACGGCGGCTGTGGGGGCACCTGTTCGTCGTCGCGGTGTTCCTCAACGCCGTGCCGTCGTCCCTCATGGCGTGGGCCGAGCAGACCGTGCCGTCCGGGCTCGCCAGCATCTACAACGCGACGACGCCCATCATGACGCTGCTCGCGCTGGCCGTCCTGGTGCCGACCGAGCGGTTGAACCGGCGGCAGGTCGGTGGGATCGTGCTCGGCATCGTCGGGGTCCTCGTGCTCGTCGGTCCCTGGGACGTGCTCGGCGACCCGGAGGTCCTCGCGAGCGTGCCGGGACAGCTCGCGCTGCTCGGCATGACCGCGTCCTACGGCATCGGCCTCGCGTGGCTCCGCCGCTTCGGCGTCGGCGGCGGGATCGATCCGACCACCGTCGCGACGGTGCAGCTGACGCTCGCCGCGGTGCTCATGCTCCTGGTCGCACCCGTCATCGCGACCGGTCCGGTGCGGCTGGACTGGAGGATCGGAGCCGCGATGGTGGCGCTCGGCGCGGTGGGCACGGGGCTGGCGTACGCGTGGAACACCCGGCTGGTCGGGGCCTGGGGTGCCGGGCGCGCCTCCACCGTGACCTACCTGACGCCGGTCGTCGGGGTCGCACTCGGCGTCCTCGTGCTCGGGGAGCCGCTGCGGTGGAACGAGCCGGTGGGCGGTCTCGTCGTGCTCCTCGGCATCGCCCTGGCGTCGGGACTGATCGGGTCGCGGCGTCGGTCGGTTCCGGCGCCGGCCGGTGAGCAAGGGGCGGCGGCGGCCGGTCGGTGACGAGCCCGCGCGTCAGCGCCCTGCGGCGGACGGCGTCTGCTGCCGGAGCGGCTGCGTGCTGGTGTCGTGCAACCCCTTGCCCGTCGTCTCGGGTGCCATGACCTGCGACAGGATCCCGCCGGCGACGCAGACGGCCGCGGCGATGAGCATGCACGCACCGATGCCGATCGTCGAGATGCCGACCGGGAGCAGGAACGTCCCCGCGGCCGCGCCGATGCGGCTGCACGCGGCGGCGAACCCGACGCCGGTGGAGCGGACCTCGGTCGGCAGCACCTCGATCGGGTAGACCGCGGTCAGGTTGCCCTGCACGGCGTTCATGAACGAGAACACCGCGAAACACAGCACGACGACGACGCCGGGCGCGGATCCCCACAGTCCGACGACGGCGAGCGCCACGGCCATGATCCAGAACGGCGGGATCAGCTGCCGGCGACGACCGAGCCGCTCGATCGTGAGCATGCCGACGAGTGCTCCGACCGCCGCCATCGCGTTCACCGTGATCGTGCCCGCGGCCTCGTCGTGCAGCTGCAGGGACTTCAGCACCGTCGGGGCGAACGTGAAGATCGCGAAGTAGGGCGCGACGTTGCACGCCCAGAACAGGGAGATGAACGCCAGACGCTGCCGGTTCTCCTTCGAGAACAGCACGCGGTACCCGCCGGCTTTCTGCTGCTCCGCCGCGTACTGCTCGTCGCGGAAGTACGCGTCGCCGCCGAGGTGCTCGGCGACGATCGTCCGTGCCTCGTCCACCCGGCCACGGGCGAGCAGCCACCGCGGCGACTCCGGGAACCCGATCCGGGCGACGGCGGTGACGACGGCCGGCAGCGCGCTCGTCACGAGCACCCACCGCCAGCTCAGGCCGAACGCGTCGATCATCACGTAGGCGGTGACGACGGCGATCAGGTAGCCGCCGTACCAACACACGAGCAACCCGGACAGCCGTCGGCCGCGGTCCTTCGCGGGGGCGAACTCGGCGAGCATCGCGGCACCGATCGCGTACTCCGCGCCGATCGCCACTCCGAGCAGTACCCGGACGACGAACAGCTGCCAGCCGTCGGCGACGAACGCCTGCGCGAGACCGAGGACGATGAACGCCAGCACGTCGATCGTGAAGACGCGCTTGCGGCCGAACCGGTCGGTGAGCCAGCCGGCGAGCGGCGCTCCGATGAAGATGCCGATCAGTGAACTCGCACCGATCAGTCCTGCGAGCACCGGGTCCAGGCCGAGCGCCACGGTGACCGCGGGCAGGGCGACGCTGATCACGCCGAGGTCGAACCCGTCCAGGCCCTCGCCCCACGCGCAGGCGAAGGTCATCCGGCGCAGGAACCCCCGCCGCCCGGCCGGGATGCTCGTCGTGGTCATGGTGATCCCTCCTGCGTGCGCCCCGTGGTCGACGCCCATCGGACCCTAGGCCGGAGGTGGTCGTGTGCTCGTCCAGGTTCTCCGTGTGCGGACCCCACGAGGGTGACCGCCGGCCTCGCACTGCCCGGTGGCATGGCTCGTGGCGACCGAGCGCACGCCCGCTCCGTACGCTGGCACGGTGACCCCTCCGCGCAGGCCCTCGACCGTCCGCCTGCTCGTCGCGTCCTCGCACCCCGGCCCGACCGTGACGGTGACGGTCCTCGCCACCGTCCTCGCCGCCGCGGTGGGGCACCCGGTGGGGACCGTCGTGCTCGTGGCGCTCGCCGTGGTCGCCGGCCAGCTCTCGATCGGGCTCGCCAACGACTGGATCGACGCCGACCGTGACCGAGCCGTGGGGCGGAGCGACAAGCCGGTGGCCCGGGGGCTCATCGCCGTGGGGACGGTCCGCGCCGCCGCCGTCGTCACCGCGGGCATCGCCGTCGTGCTGTCGCTGTTCCTCGGGCCGGTCGCCGCGGTCGCACACGTGGTCCTCGTCGCGGCCGGGTGGGCGTACGACGCCGGCCTGAAGCGCACGGTCTGGTCGGTCGCGCCGTTCGTCGTCGCGTTCGGGCTGCTCCCGGTCGTCGCGATCGCGGCGGGGCCCGACGTCAGGTGGCCCGCCGCGTGGGCGATCGCGACCGGTGCGGTCTTCGGCGTCGCGATCCACTGCACCAACGTCCTGCCCGACCTCGTCGACGACGAGGCGACCGGGGTGCGCGGCTTCCCGCACCGGCTCGGCCTGCACGCGTCCGGGGTCGTCGCGTTCGGTTCGCTCGTCGTCGCGGCCGTCCTGGTGCTCGTCGGCCAGCTCGGCGGCGACGACCCGGTCCGCGGGGTCGGCGCTGTGCTGGCTGTGCTGGGTGCGGTCGTCGTGGTCGTCCTGGCAGCGGTCGGGCTGCGACTCGTGCTGACCGGGCCGCCGACCCGCACGTTGTTCCGCCTGGTGATCGCGTCGTCGCTCGTGCTCGTCGTCGAGCTCGGCTTCGCGGGAGGGGCCCTGGTGGCCTGAGCCGCGGCCGCGGCCGCGGCCGCCGCCGCCCGCACACCAGCCCCAGGGCGAGACCGACGCCAGGGCGTGCGGAGCGCCCGATCAGGACCGGCGCAGGAACGGGTCGATGACCGCCCACGTCGCGTCCGGGGCCTCCAGGTGCGGGAGGTGCCCGGCCGCCGGGACCTCGACGAACTGCGCACCGGGAACGGCTGCGGCGACGGCCCTGCCGTACGCGGGCGTGACGACGCGGTCAGTGGCACCCCACACGACGAGGGTCGGGACGTCCACCGCCCCCAGACGGCCGAGGAGCGTCGGGTCGCTCATGCTCGTGCCGGCGACGGCAGCCATGGTGCGGCCGTTCGCCTGCTGGACCGCGCGCTGCTCGTCGGTGGAGCCGGCCGGGTCCCGGTACCCGCGCTCGGGGTCGTGCCATGCCACCTCGGCCAGTCCGCGGGCGTCGAGGGCGAAGAAGTCGGCGATCGGCTCACCGTCCACCACGACGCCGACGCCGTCGATCACCACGACGGCACCGATCCGTCCGCGGTACCGGTCATCGGCGGCCGCCTGGACGGCCATCTCGAGGGCGACCCACCCGCCGATCGACGAACCGATCAGGACGACGTCGTGCTCGTCGCGGTCGACGAGGTGGTCGAGGTACGCGTGCGCGAGGTCGGCGACCGAGGCGATGGCCTCCGGCCGGGCGGTGCCGTCCCAGCCGGGGTGGGTCGGCGCGACGGCGTGCATGGTCGCCGCGAGGTGCCCGACGATCGGTGCGACGGTCTGCGGGCCACCGCCGCCGTGGAGGACCAGGGCGATCCGCGCGGCGGGGTCGCCGTCCTGGTCGACGGGGAGGTCAGTGGGGAGGGTGCTGGTCATGGTCCACCTGTCTCAACATGTTGATGTAATGATGTTGATACCGTAGCACCATGGCGACGGACCTCGAACTGCTCGGACAGATGCTCAAACGGGCGCAGTACCGGAACCACCGGACGATGGACGCTGCGCTCCGCGACGTCGGGGTCAGCCTCGTGCAGTGGGACGCGCTCCGTGCGGTCGACCGGATGCCCGGAGCCTCCGGCCACGACCTCGCCGTCGCCACGTTCCAGAGCGACCAGGCGTTCGGCACGCTCGCGACACGGCTCGTCGAACGCGGCCTCATCGAACGGTCGGCGGGACTCGGGCGCCGTCTCGTGCACACCCTGACGGACGCCGGCCGCGCAGCGCTCGACGACGGCCACGCGATCGCGGTCCACGTGCTCGACGAGCTCTTCGCACCGTTGGACGACGCGGGTCGGCGCCACCTGGAGCGCGCGCTGGCTGCTCTCACCGCGGCGGAGTGAACGGCCCCCCCCGCGTCCGGGTACGCGGGGCCCTCGACCGTGCGGGCCGTACAGTGCACCATGACCGAAACCACGCCGACACCCCACCTGCTCCGGCTCGGGGTGCTGGCTGTCTCCCGGAAGGCCGACGAACGTCGCCTGCCGATCCACCCCGCACACGTCGAACGCATCGACCCCGACCTCCGCGCCAGGATGGTCCTCGAGCGCGGGTACGGCGATCGCTTCGGCGTCCCGGACGAGCAGCTCGAACCCCTCGTCGGAGCGATGGCCACGCGTGCGGAGATCATCGCCACCACAGACGTCGTGCTCCTGCCGAAGCCCCAGGCACCGGACCTCGCCGACCTGCGGGACGGCCAGGTGCTCTGGGGGTGGCCGCACTGCGTGCAGGACCAGACGCTGACGCAGCTCGCGATCGAGAAGCGCCTGACCCTGATCGCCTGGGAGGCGATGAACCACTGGCGGGCCGACGGCGGCTTCGGCCTGCACGTCTTCCACAAGAACAACGAGCTCGCCGGGTACTGCTCGGTGATCCACGCGCTGCAGCTCTGCAGCTCTGCGGCTCCACCGGGGACTACGGGCGTCGGCTCACCGCCGTCGTCATCGGTTTCGGTGCCACCGCCCGTGGGGCCGTCACCGCCCTCAACGCCCACGGCATCCACGACGTCCGCGTCCTCACGAACCGCGACATCGCCGCTGTCGGGTCGCCGATCCCGTCCGTCGACATCCTGCAGATCGAGCACGACGAGGACGCACCGACGGGCAGCACGGTCCGGACCCGGGAGGGCTCGGTCCCGCTCGCGCCGTACCTGGCGCGGAACGACATCGTCGTGAACTGCACGCTCCAGGACCCGAACGCGCCCCTGACCTACCTCCGCACCGAGGACCTCGAGGCCTTCCGCCCGGGGAGCCTGGTCGTCGACGTCTCGATCGACGAGGGGATGGGCTTCAGCTGGGCACGGCCGACGTCGTTCGCCGAGCCCATGGTCACCGTCGGCGGGTCGACGAACTACTACGCCGTCGACCACAGCCCGTCACTGCTCTGGAACTCGTCGACGTGGGAGATCAGCGAGGCACTGATGCCGTTCCTCTGGACGGTGATGTCGGGGCCGTCGGCGTGGGCGGAGTCGGACACGATCCGTCGGGCGATCGAGATCGAGCACGGGCAGGTCCGCAACGAGGCGATCCTCGCCTTCCAGGGCCGCGCGGCCGCCTACCCGCACGTGGTCACCGCCTGACGGCGGCGTCTGCTCGGGACGCCTCGATGGCTCCGAGACGCCGCCACCTCCCGCGGCGTCCCGACCACTCGGCGGCGTTCCGCTCGGACGGGCCCGTCTCGCAGGCCAGTCGGACGGACGGGAGGTCGACTACGCCCAGGCCATCGCGTACAGCCGGGCCAGGGCACGCGCGGTCGGGAGCGCCAGGACGGACCGGAGCAGCGCCTCCCGGCCGACGCCGACCACGTCGGGGACCGCGCGGCCGAGGGCCATGTTCGCCTCCGCCTGCCGTCCGGCCCGTCGTGCGGCGGCCTGCCGCCGGCGCGCGTAGACCGGCCATGGTCCGGCCGCACCGGTGCGCACCGCGTCGGCGAGGACCGGTGCCAGGTCGGCCGCGTCCAGCCACCCGAGGTTCATGCCCTGTCCACCGATCGGGCTGATCTCGTGGGCCGCGTCGCCGACCAGGACCACCCGGCCGAGTCCGACGCGGTCCGCGGTGCGGCGACGCACGCGGAAGGCGCTGAGCATCGAGCAGGTGGCGGGGTCCGGCGCGACACCCGTGCGGTTCCGCACGATCGCCGCCAGCCGGGAGGCCCGGTCCGCCTCCGGCGCGTCGGCTGCGGCCGCGGGGACGGCCGGGTCCGCCAGGGCGTCGTCCCGGGGGAGGAGCACGACGTACCGTCGGCGGCCGTCGGGGAGCGGGAAGGACTCGACCACGCCCGCCGCGCCGACGTCGACGAGGGCGGCCGAACGGGCGTCCGCGTCCTCGGGGTCGGCGAAGTCGCCCATCACGTAGCGGTCCGGGTAGTCCCGGCCGGTCGTCCCGATGCCGAGCAGGTCGCGGACCAGGCTCCGGGCGCCGTCCGCGCCGACGACGAAGGACGCGCGGATCTCGACCGGCCGGCCGTCGCGGTCGGTGCCGGTCGCGTCCACGTGGTCGCGGTGCCGGGTGAGCCCGACGAGTGCGGTGCCGGTCCGGAGTGCTCCGGGTGCACCGGCATCGAGCCGGTCGCGGAGGAGCACCTCGGTCCGGTGCTGGTCGAGCGTCGCCACGTACGGGTGCGTGTCGGACGCGCCGTCGAACGACAGCGTGCCGAGGACCCGACCGCGACTCCGGGCCACCCCGGTCCGCACGAGGACCGCCTCCGCGAGCACCGTGTCGGCCAACCCGATCTCGGCGAACGCGTCGAGCGACGGCGGGTGGATCCCGATCGCCCGCGAGCCGACCGGGTCGGTGGTCCGGCGCTCCCAGACCTGCACGGCGGTTCCCCTGGCCGCCAGGAGCGCGCCGAGGAAGAGGCCGACCGGTCCGCCGCCGACGACGAGGACGTCCGTGGTGTCCGTGGTCACGGGCCGAGCCTACGCACGGCCGGACCACCGGTTGCCGGGAACGCCACCACGACCCCCAAAGAGCCCTTTGACGGTGCCGTCTCGCGAGTGTCACCATGACGCCGTGTCCGCCATCGACGAGCTCCGCGCCACCGCCCACCCCGTCCGCCTGCGACTGCTCTCGCTCCTGACCGGCGTCGCGATGAGCGCGGCCGAAGCCGGCCGGGAGCTCGGGCTCTCGCAGGCGACCGCGAGCTACCACCTGCGCGTGCTCGAGCGTGCCGGACTCGTCCGGGTCGTCGAGGTCGTCCGGCTCCGGGGCGGTGACGCCAAGCGCTACCGGCACGAGGCGTCGTCGGTGCCGTTCGACGTCCACGACGTGCACCCGCTCGACCCGGACACGGCGGAGGAGCGCGTCGCCTACCTCGGGTTGGTCGCGGACGAGCTCCGGCGGCGAGCCCTCGACCAGGTCGACGGCCCCGGCATTTCCGCCGACGCCGAACTCTGGGTGGACCCGGAGACGTGGCGCCGCGTGGTGCACCACGTCGGGCAGACCGCCGCCCTCCTGCACGCCGCCGCACGTCCGCCGCGGACACCCGGGACACAGCCGGTGTCGATGACGGCGGCGCTGTTCCCGGTGCGACGTCGGTGAGCACGACGGTGAGCACCACGGTCGACCGTCTCGGTCCGCTCCGGCACGCACCCTTCCGGCGGCTCCTGGCGGCCCGCACGACGAGCATCCTCGGCAACGCGGTCGCGCCCATCGCGCTCGCGTTCGCCGTGCTCGACCTGACCGGGTCGGCGGCCGACCTCGGGATGGTCGTGGCCGCACGGTCGGTGGCGAACGTCGCGGTCCTGCTGATCGGCGGCGTGGTCGCGGACCGCCTGCCCCGCGACGTCGTACTCGTCGGGACGTCCGGCGCTGCCGCCGTCACGCAGGGCGTGGTGGCTGCGCTCGTCCTCACGGGGTCGGCGAGCATCCCGACCCTCGTCGTCCTCAGCGTCCTGAACGGAGCCGTCGCGGCGGTCAGCCTCCCCGCCGCGGCGGCACTCGTGCCGGACACCGTGCCCGCGCCGATGCTCCGCCCCGCGAACGCGATGCTCCGGCTCGGCCTCAACGGCGGGAGCATCCTCGGCGCCTCGGCGGGTGCCGGCCTGGTCGCCCTCGTCGGGCCGGGATGGGGACTCGCGGTCGACGCGGCCGGCTTCGCCGTCGCCGGCCTGCTGTTCGCACGGATGCGACTGCCTCGGACCGGCGCGGCAGCGGCCGACGCGGACAGCGGGACGTCGCGGTCCGTCGTGTCCGACCTGCAGGAGGGGTGGCGCGAGTTCGCCAGCCGCCGGTGGGTGTGGATCGTCGTGGTGCAGTTCGCGGTGCTCAACGCGGCGTTCGTCGGCGCGACGGCCGTCCTCGGGCCCGTCGTGGCGGACGCGTCCTTCGGTCGGGCCGCGTGGGGGCTCGTCGTCGCCGCGCTCTCCGTGGGGCTCGCGATCGGCGCGGGCATCGCGCTCCGGTGGCGGCCCCGGCACGCACTCGGCATCGGGGTCGCACTGATGGTCGTCGCCGCCGTGCCCGTGCTCGCCCTCGCGCTGACCCCGTCGGTCGTCGCGCTGGTCGTCGCCTTCGCCGCCGCCGGCGTCGCGATCGAGGTGTTCTCCATCGCCTGGGACCAGTCCCTGCAGACGAACGTGCCGCGCGACGTCCTCGCCCGCGTGTACTCGTACGACGCGGTCGGTTCGGTCGTCGCGGTGCCCGTCGGCGAAGCGCTCGTCGGACCGCTCGCGCACACCGTGGGAGCGGTGCCGACCCTGCTCGGGTGCGCCGCGCTCATCGTCCTCGCCACCGTGGCAGCGGCCGCCACCCGGAGCGTCCGGCACGTGACGGTCAAGGAGTCCGCGGGCTCCTGACCGACCGGTTCCCGACTGTCCGCGAACCGCACCAGGTGCCGGATCTGCCAGCCCTCACGGGCGCACCCGAGTTCCGTTCCGTGCGGATCGACCACCAGCACGAGCACCACCGCCAGGAGGCACCCATGAGCACACCCGACGACGACACCCGGCCCGTCCGCGGCACCGGCGCGCACGACGGCACGGGTCGTGACGAGACGCACCACGACGGCGACGCCGCTCACGCGGTCGCCGCTCCCGGTGACGACCGGAACGACGGACGCGACCACGCACGGAACGACGGCGTCGCTGCGGGTGCTGCCGGACGCGCCGAGCGCGGTGCGACCCAGCGTGAGACCGTCCTCGAACGCGAGAAGGAGGAGTTCGCCGGCTTCAAGTGGGGCTCGGCGTTCTTCGGCTGGCTCACCGCCACCGGCACCGCGGTCATCCTGACGGCCCTCCTCACCGCCGTCGGCGCGGGCGTCGGCCTCGGCCAGAACGGCGGCGACGTCGACGACGCTGCGAAGGACGTGACGCAGAACGGCGACGTCGTCGGCATCGTCGGCGCCATCGCACTCGCCGTGATCCTGTTCGTCGCCTACTACGCCGGCGGCTACGTCGCCGGCCGCATGGCCCGGTTCTCCGGTGCCAAGCAGGGCGTCGCCGTCTGGATCTGGGCGGTCGTCATCGCGATCGTCGTGGCGATCGTCACCGCCGTCGCGGGCAGCCAGTTCAACGTCCTCGGGAACCTCAACAGCTTCCCGCGGATCCCGGTCGACGAGGGCACGCTCACCGTGACCGGGATCATCACCGTGATCGTCGTCGCCGTCATCAGCCTGGTCGGCGCGGTCCTCGGCGGCCTCACGGGCATGCGGTACCACCGCAAGGTCGACCGCGTCGGTCTCGGCCGCTGAGCCGAGGCACTGCCCCGGGCGCTCTGCCCCCACGAACCCACCTGACACACCACCACCGCACGACGAAGGGAACGACCATGATCGACACGAACAACATCAACAGCGTCTTCGACGCCAAGGTCATCGACCCGGACGGCCAGAAGGTCGGCACCGTCAAGCAGGTCTACGTCGACAACACCGACGGCCACCCGCTGTTCGCCAGCGTCTCCACCGGCCTCTTCGGCACCTCGGAGTCGTTCGTCCCCCTCGAGGGCGCCGACCTGACCGGTGACGAACTCCGCGTCGCGTACGACAAGGACCGCATCAAGGACGCACCGCGCATCGACGCCGACGGCGACCTCAGCGACGACGAGCAGGACCGCATCTTCGACCACTACGGCCTGGGCAGCAGCAGCAGCAGCACCACCACCGGCACCGACACCTCGGCCGGCTTCGGCACCGAGTCGACGACCGGCACGACCGGCACCGACCCGGACCTCACCACAGGCACGGCCTCCGGCTCCGGCACGACCGGTGACGTCACCGACGTCGACCGCAGCGCCGGCCACGACACGTCCGGGGCGAACACGGACGACGCGATGACGCGGTCCGAGGAGCGCCTGGACGTCGGCACCCAGAAGGTCCAGACCGGCCGTGCCCGCCTCCGCAAGCACGTCGTCACGGAACAGCAGTCCGTCACCGTGCCGGTGCAGCACGAAGAGGTCCGCCTCGAGACCGAGCCGATCACCGACGGCAACGTCGGCGCGGCGACCGACGGCCCGGCCCTGTCCGACGAGGAGCACGAGGTGACCCTCAGCGAGGAGCGCGTCGTGGTCGACAAGGAGACCGTCCCGGTCGAGCGCGTCCGCCTCGGCACCGAGACCGTCACCGAGCAGCAGCAGGTCTCCGAGGACGTCTCGCACGAGGAGATCGAGCTCGACGAGGACGGCACCACCCGCCGCTGAGTCGCGTTCTGCACGACCGGGCGGGCGTCGGAGGGGTGCCGACCACTAGCGTGTGCGCATGGCAGCAACCGACGAGACACCGGCAGTGGAGCCGACGCCGGCACAGCACATCGATGCGATGATCGCGGCGCACGCGGACTGGCGCGGAGCGGTCCTCGCCGACGCACGTGCGGCGGTCCTGGCCGTCGACCCGGCGATCGAGGAGACCTGGAAGTGGCGGGGCGCTCCGGTGTGGGAACTCGACGGCATCCTCGTCGTCGGCAACGTCTTCAGGACGGCCGTGAAGCTCGGCTTCATGTACGGCGCGGCCCTCGAGGACCCGGACGGCCTGTTCAACGACGAACTCGGTGGCAACCAGCGTCGCGCGATCAAGTACTCCGAGGGGGACGACGTCGACGTCCCGGCACTGCAGGCGCTCGTGCGACGGGCGATCGACCACAACCACGCGCGACGTCAGGCCAGCCGACGCCGCTGACCGACCGACGCCGCTGACCGACCGACGCCGCTGACCGACCGACGCCGCTGACCGACCGAAGCCGCTGACCGACCGGCCCCGCTGTCGGGTCCGCGTCAGCTCGCGGCGGCGCTGCGGGCGGCGTGGTCCTCGGCGACCAGGCGACGGGCCTCCCGAACACGCGCGCGGAGCTTCTCGACCGGGACCTCGGTCGCGTACGCCGCCCCGATGGACACGATGACGGCGGCGGCGAAGAGCCAGACGTTCCCGAACCAGCCGATCGCGAACGTGCCGAGCAGGGCGATCACGAGCGGGTGCCAGAGGTAGGCGGAGTACGACACCCGGCGTCCGAACCAGGCGACCGGGGACCAGGACAGGGCCACGGACACCGGGGTCCGCACCGAGACCAGCCCGCCGATGAGGACCGCCGCCGCCAGTCCGGTGGCCGGCATGAGCAGGCCGAAGGTCCAGGCGTGGTCGGTCCAGTCGTCACCAATCCAGAACTGCACGCCGACCACCGCCGCGGCGCCCGCCCAGGTGCCCAGGTGTCCGGCGAGGCCGGAGGCGAACGAACGGCACCGCTCGTCGTCGAGCAGCAGCGCGAGCACGCACCCGGTGGCGAGCGGCACGACGCCGAGCACGGGGGAGAAGTACACGTCCGGGGTCGAGCCGCCCGAGGGGGTGCGGTAGCTGAGCCACGACGCTGCCGACGCCGCCACGACGACGGTGGACAGGCCGAGGACGAGTGTCCGCCGACGACGTCCGAGCGACAGCAGGAGCAGCAGCACCGGTGGCCAGACCAGGTAGAACTGCTCCTCCATCGACAGGCTCCACGTGTGCGCGAAGACCCCCTGCGTGGTGTCCCAGAACGAGCGGAACAGGTTCCCGGTGTAGGTCAGGGCGATGAACGCCGCCGACCCCGCCGAGAGCGACGCGCCCTTGTAGTCGCCGACCCAGTTCCAGAGCAGCAGTCCGGCCACGACGAGGGCGACGAGTGCCGGGTAGAGCCGGAGCAGGCGCTTCCACCAGAACGACCCGAGGCGGATCGTGCCGGTCCGCTGCCGTTCGCGGAGGAGCAGCGTGGTGATGAGGTAGCCGGAGAGCACGAAGAAGACCGTGACGCCGATCCACCCGCCCTCGAACTGCGGGACGTGCAGGTGGTACAGGACCACCATGACGATCGCGACGGTTCGGAGGCCGTCCAGCGCGAGGGCGCGACCCGGCGGCGACGCCGGAGCTGGCGGGGCCGCCACGGGCGCGGCCGCGGCGGGTACGGACGGCGCGACGACGGGCACGGTGTCCGTCGGGGGTGCGATCCGGGTCATCGTCCCAGTGTGCTCCCGCTGTCCATGAACCGGCTCCGGCCCGTCAGGCCTGCTGTCGAACCATCGACGCGGCCAGTGCGTCGAGCCGCTCGGTCGCGAGTTCCGGCAGGGTGCGGGTCTCGCCCGGGGCGATCCACTGCGCGAAGGCCAGGTGGAACACCGTCACACCGGACTGCGCCAGCAGGGTAGCGGCCGGCTCGGGGACGCCCCGCCCGCGGAGGACCTCGGCGAGCCTGCGTCCGAGACCGGAGAGCTTCGCGAGTTCGCGCTCGCCGAGAGCGGGTTCGGCGTCGATCACGGTCTGCCGGCGGCGGGACCACTCGCGGCGGTCGTCGGGGAAGAACGAGCCGGCACCGTCGAGCGCCCGTGCGATGAGCTCGACCGGCGGGATGTCGGCCGGGGCGTCCTCGACGGGTCCGACGAACAGCCCGATGAAGGCGTCCTGGCTCGCGAACAGGACTTCGCGCTTGTCGGCGAAGTGCCGGAAGAAGGTCCGCTCGGTGACGTCAGCTGCACGGGCGATGTCGACGACGGTCGTGGCCTCGAAGCCCCGGTCGAGGAACAGTTCCAGAGCCGTCGACTGGAGGCGTTCCCGCGTGCCCGGTTGCCATCTCGCCATCCTCCGAGTGTACCGACGGACCGGTCATGATGACAGCGCCTGACATCGGGTGTACCGTCTTGATGTCAGCAACTGACATCAACGAGAAGGGCACCACCATGCACGTGTTCGTCACCGGAGCCTCCGGCTGGATCGGCTCCGCCACCGTCGACGAGCTCCTCACCGCCGGCCACCGCGTCACCGGGCTCGCCAGGTCCGACACCTCAGCCGCGGCCGTCCAGGCGAAGGGCGCCGAGGTCCTCCGCGGCGACCTCGACGACCTCGAGGCACTCCGCCGTGGGGCCGATGCCGCCGACGGCGTCGTCCACCTCGCGAACAAGCACGACTTCGCGCACCCCGAAGTCAGCGACGCTGCCGAGCGCGCCGCCGTCGAGACCCTCGGCGAAGCGCTCGTGGGCAGCGGGCGACCGTTGGTGGTCGCGTCCGGCGTGGCCCGACTGGCCGGCGACCGGGCCGCGACCGAGGCGGACCCGAACCCGGCCGTCGGTCCGCACTCCATGCGCGGCGGTGGTGAGAACCGTGCGCTCGACTTCGTCGACCAGGGCGTCCGGACCGTGATCGCGCGCTTCGCCCCGACCGTCCACGGCTCAGGCGACTCCGGCTTCGTCTCGCTCATCACCGAGGCCGCCCGTCGGCACGGGGCCGCCGCGATCATCGGCGAGGGGTCGAACGGCTGGGCTGCGGTCCACCGCACGGACGCCGCGCGCCTGGTCCGACTCGGCCTCGAGGGCGCACCGGCGGGCACTCGGATGCACGTCACCGCAGAGGACGCCGTGCCGACACGGGACATCGCGCGAGCGATCGGTGACGCCCTGGGCGTGCCGGTGACGACGATCGAGCCGGCCGACGCGGTCGACCACTTCGGCTTCGTCGGACCGTTCTACGCCATGGAGATGGCCGCGACGTCGACGGCCACTCGGGATCTCCTCGGTTGGCAGCCGACCGGGCCGACCCTGCTCGAGGACATCGCGGCCGGCGCCTACACGGCCGCACGGAGCTGAGCGCGCGGTTCCCTGACCGCACGGACCGGGCCGGACGGCGGACGGGAGGTCCGTCACCCGCTGGTGACGGACCTCCCGTCCGGTTCGTGGTCGCGCGGGGCGCTACTCCGCCTTCTGCAGCTGCCAGTGCTCCGGCTCGCGGTCGCCGTTCGGGCGCACCGGGCGGACGTCGCCGACGATCGGGATCGAGCGCTTCCGCATGAACCAGACGTAGCGGACGAAGAAGTGGGTCAGCGTCGACATGCGGTTGCCGTTGCCGAGCAGGCTCGTGATGTGCACGAACACCCACGCGGCCCAGGCCACCGGCCCGACCATCGTGATGCCGCCGCGGAGCTGGGCGACGGCGGCGTTCGTGCCGATCGTCGCCATCGTGCCCTTGTCGAAGTACTTGAAGCGCTCGGTCGGCTTGCCGGCGACGAGTCGCTTGATCTGCTCGGCGACGTGCTTGCCGCCCTGCAGCGCCGGCTGGGCGAGCTGGGCGAGGGCATCGTCCTGCGCGGCGATGTCCCCGGCCGAGAAGATGCGGTCGACGCCCTTCACGCTGAGGTCGTCGTTCACCTGGATGCGACCGCCGTGCGTCTGCGGCAGGCCCCAGTTGGCGACCTCCTTGTGCGCCGCGACACCGGTCGCCCAGATGACCTGCGACGCCGGGATGACCTCGCCGCCGGCCAGGCGGACGCCGTCGGGCAGGACCTCCTCGACACCGGCGTTGAGCCGCAGCACGACACCGCGCTTGCGGAGGATCTTGGCCGCGTACCGGCGGAGGCGCGGGGCGAACGGCTTGAGGAGCTCGCCGCTGCGGTGCACGAGCGTGATCGAGATGTTGCCGCGCTCGATCTCCGGGTAGGCGCCGACGAGCGCCTGGTCGCGGAGCTCCGCGAGCGCACCGGCCATCTCCACGCCGGTGGCACCGCCGCCGACGATGACGACGCGGATCTCGTCCGGACCCTGCTTCGCCGCGGCCTGCTCCAGGCGGGTGAAGAGCTCGTCCCGGATGCGCAGGGCCTGGGAGCGGGAGTACATCGAGTACGCGTACTCGTAGGCGCCGGGCGTCCCGAAGTAGCTCGTGTTCACGCCGTTGGCCAGGATCAGGTAGTCGTAGTGCAGGTGCTCGCCGTCGGACATCTCGGCGATGCGCTCGTCGTGCCGGATGCCCGTGAGCAGCCCGTGCCGGAAGTCCGCGTTCGCCTGACGTGCGCGGAGGCTGCGGAGGAAGTACGTCACGTCGCCGGCGTTCAACCCGCCGGTCGCCACCTGGTACATGAGGGGCTGGAACATGTTGTAGACGTGCCGGTCGACGAGGGTCACCCGGACCGGTGCGTCCTTGAGCTCGCGCATCGCGGCGATCCCGGCGAATCCACCGCCGACGACGACGACGTGCGGGCGGGTGTCCTGCGGCATGGTGAGCTCCGGGGGTCGTGCGGTCTGGGCCACCCAGAAGGGTACGCCGATCAGGCAGACCCGCTGTCCACGCTCCGGACAAGAGCCGGGAGGCGCGGATCACCGCCGTCAGGCGTCGAACCGCCCGTAGGTGCTCAGCACGTTCCCCTTGCTCGTCACGGCGTTCGCGACCAGGCGGAGCCGCGTCGGCGGGTCCGTCGGCTCGAACAGCTTCCGACCGTGTCCGGCGATCGCCGGGTGCACCATCAGCTGCAACTCGTCGAGCACCCCGGCGAAGAGCAGACTCCGGACGAGGGTGACGCTGCCGCACACGGCGATGTCAGCTCCGTCCCGTCGCTGCAGCTCGCGGACGAACGCCGGCACGTCGCCGGTGATCCGGGTGGTGTTCTCCCACGCCAGGTCGTCGCCGAGGGTGGTCGACGCGACGTGCTTCTCGATCGGGTTGATCCACTGGCCGAAGGGGTCGTCGGCGTGCGCTGGCCACCACTCCGACCACTCCAGGTAGCTGTTCCGACCGAGCAGCACCGTGTCGGTGGCCGCCATCCACGCGGTCATCGCGGCACCGAGCTCGTCGTCGAAGCTGTCGTACTGGAACCCGTACGGGTCCTGCACGACGCCGTCGATCGAGGTGAACAGTCCCGCAGTGACCTTCCGCATGTGGGCGAGGGTAGCGCCTGGAGCCCGGCGGGGGAACGGTTCCCAGGCGCTGCGGCCCGGTCGGCATAGGGTCGGGGGATGCGTGCACTGGTGGAGACCGTCCAGGTCGACGGACACCCCGTCCGGCTGCGGACGATGGCGCCGGCCGGTCGGGTGCGGGACTCGTTCGCCCCCACGGTCGTGCTCGTGCACGGCATCGGGATGTCGCACCGGTCCTTCCACCGGGTGCAGACGGCGCTGTCCCGGACGCACCGGACCGTGTCGGTCGACCTGCCCGGGTTCGGCGGGTCGCCGTACGGCCGCCGTCGGTTCGAGGAGCACGAGTACGCCGACCTCGTCGTGCGCGCGGTCACCGCCCGGGGAGCGGGGGACGTCATCGTCCTGGGACAGTCGATGGGCACGCAGATCGCCGTCGAGGCCGCCCTCCGTCACCCCGACGTCGTCAGTTCCGTCGTCCTCGTCGGTCCGGTCGTCGACGACCGCCGCCGCTCCCTCGTCCGGCTCGCCGCCGCACTCGGCGTGGACGTCCTGCTCGAGGGCGCCCGGATGAACGCGATCGTCCTCTCGGACTACCTCCGGAGCATGCCCCAGTACCTCCGCGAACTCCGGCCGATGCGCAACTTCCGGATGACCGACGGCGTCCGGGCCCTGACCGTCCCGGTGCTCGTCATCCGCGGTGCGCAGGACCCGGTCGCGAAGCACGACTGGGCCGTGCGGCTCGCGGAGACCGCCACGCGCGGTGCCCTCGTCGAACTGCCCGGACCGCACCACGTGCAGGAACACCAGCCGGTCGCCGTCGCCCGACTGGTGGACGAGTTCCGTCGGGTCCAGACGCTCGAGTCGGCGCGCGACGGAGTCGTGCTGTGACCGGCCCGACCCGGCACCCGGGTGCGCCGATCGACGTGTCGGCGGGTGGGCCTCCCGTCCGGGTCGGCCTCCTCCGACGCGTGCGGTGGGCACTGCTCGATTGGCTCTACGCCGGGGTGTGGCAGGTCCGGAGCCTCGGCCCGACCACGGCCGACGACTACCGGACCGGCGACCGGCAGGCCGTCGTCGTCATCCCGGGCGTGTACGAGACGTGGCACTTCATGCGCCCCCTGATGGACGTCCTGCACGACCGCGGCCACCCCGTGCACGTGCTCACCGATCTGCGCCACAACGTCCGACCCGTCCCGGTGTCGGCGGAGGCGGTCATGGCGTACCTCGACGAACACGACCTGCAGCACGTCCTCGTCCTCGCGCACAGCAAGGGCGGGCTGATCGGGAAGTACGCGATGACCCGACTCGATCCGCACGGGCGGATCGACCGCATGGTCGCCGTGTCGACGCCGTTCGCCGGCTCGAAGTACGCGGTGCTCGCGCCCGTGCGACACCTCCGCGTCTTCCGGGCGGCGGACCCGGTGCTCGCCGGGCTGGCGCGGGAGCTGGACGCGAACAGCCGCATCACCTCGGTGTACGGGGTGTACGACACGCTCATCCCCGGTGGGTGTGAGCTCGCCGGGGCGGAGAACGTGCGGCTCGAACTCGGCGGGCACTTCCGGATCCTCGCCGACCGGCGGACCGCCGTCGCGGTGTTGCGCGCGGCGGACGGCGACTGAGCGGTCGACCTGCTCGGTCCCGCGGCGTCCTGTCCCGCGGCGTGCTGCTCCCGCTGGGCCCGTTCCTCCGGGCGCCACTCCGCCGGGCCTCACTCCTCCGGTGGTCCGTTCCTCCGGTGCCCGTTCCTGCGGGGCCCGTTCGTCAGCGGGTGGCGACGCTCGCGCGCTCCACGATCCGGTGCGGCACGACGACCGTCCGGACCGGTGCCTCCCGGTCGGCGATCCGCCGCTCCAACAGGTCGAGGGCGGCGTCCGCGAAGGCCTGACGGTCGAACGACACCGTGGTGAGCGCGGGGATCGCGAACGCGGCCTGGTCGACGTCGTCGAACCCGACGACGCTCACCTGCTCGGGCACCCGCACACCCCGAGCTGCGAGGACGTGCAGCACGCCGAACGCGATCGAGTCCGTGAACGCGAACACGGCGTCGGGCAGGGGGTTCCCGTCGAGCCAGGTGGCGAAGGCGGTGGCGGCGGCCGCGGTGGTCCACTCGGGGAGCGGGACCCGGAGCGCGGGGTCCACGTGCAGGTCTGCGCTGCCGACCGCGTCGTCGTGGCCGAGCTGCCGCAGCCGCGCCGTCGCGGTGACCCCGTCACGCCGTGGTGCCCCGACCACGGCGATGCGCCGGTGCCCTCGGTCGAGGAGCATCGTCGTGACCTCCCGGGCCGCTGCTCGGCTGTCCACGTGCACCTGGTCGACCTGCTCGGGCTCGACCTCGCCGATGACGACCGTCGGCGGCAACCCCTCGGTGTTCGCGAGGGTGCTCGCGCTGAGCGACACCGGGTTGAGCACGAGTCCGTCCACCAGGTGCGCCCGCGCGCGCGACACCAGTTCGCGCTCCCGTTCCGGGTCGTCGGCGGTCTGCTCCAACTGCACGACGAGCCCTCGGTCGTGCGCGAGTTCGACGAACCACCGCGCGAGGTCCGCCGAGTACGCGCTCGCGAGCTCCGGCAGCGTCAGGGCGATGGCGCCGGTCCGGCCGTTGCGGAGGCCACGGGCGGAGAGGTTCGGCACGTACGCCAGTTCGGCGACCGCGGCCTCCACCCGGGCCCGCGTCTCCGGGCGCACGACGACACCGCCGTTGACGACGTTGGACACCGTCTTCGGCGACACCCCCGCGAGGGCGGCCACGTCCCGCACGGTCGCTCGCATGACAGCACCGTAGCGCGGCCGTCAGCCGACGGTGCGGACCCGCACCTGCGCCGGGTCGTCGTCGCCGACGGTGACGGTGGTCTCCTGTGCCCCGACGCGGACGGCGTACTCGCCGCGGAACCCGCGGAACACCACCCGCCCGGCGTCGTCGGTGCGCAGGGTGGTCGGCGGTGTCCACCACTCGTCCTTCACCAGCCGACGGAGGGCGTCGTAGGACGGCTTCGGGGTGCCGTCGGCCCGGACGAGCCCGATCGGTGCGCCCAGCCACGCCCCCTCGTCCGTGATGCCCCAGTAGGTGATCGCCTCGACGGCCGGGTGCCCGACCAGGCTGCGGTAGTGCCGTTCGAGTTCGTCCGCCTGGCGTGCCTCGCCCTCGGGCGTCGACGGCCACGAGTCGACCACGTGGTCGTTGAGGTCGACGATGTGCGCGGGCATGAGCTCGCCGGACACGAGTGACGTCTCGGTCAGGTGCAGCGGCAGGCCGTACCGGGCGAACCGGTCGACCATCGCGAGCATGGTGTCCTCACCCCAGTAGCCCTGGTGCATGTGGGTCTGCAGCCCGATCGCGTCGATGCGGATGCCGGCCTCGAGGACGCCCTCGATCAGGCACTCGTAGGCGTCCGAGAGGTCGAAGTCGTTGAGCAGCAGGGTGACGGCGGGGTTCGTGGTGCGGGCCTCCTCGACGGCCATCCGGATCATCGCCAGGCGACCGCGTGCCAGTGCGAGCGGCGTGATCGCGTTGTCGCCGTTCGCGAAGTGCGGCATGATCACGACCTCGTTGATCGCGTCCCACGTGTCGACCAGCCCGGCGAAGTCGCTGACCTCCCGGCGGATCCGCTCGCGCTGCAGGCGCTCGACCTCGTCGTTCCCCAGACCGAGCAGCCAGTCCGGTTGCACGGTGTGCCAGACGAGGGGATGTCCCTTCGTCGCGACGCCTCGGTCGCGGAACCACCCGGCGGTGCGCTGGAGTCGTCCGGTGTCCGGCTGCCCGCGCTCCGGCTCGAACCGGCCCCAGTAGAACGGCAGGGTCGCGGTGTTGAAGACGTCGAGCCACAGGTCCGCGAGCTCCGGCGTCCCGACGTCCGGCTCGCCGTTCGCCAGCCCGACGAAGTCGAAGCCGATGTTGCCGAAGCCGAACGCGTGCCGCCGCTGCTCGACTCGGACGTCGGCGTCCGCGACGGGAGTGCCGTCCGCGTCGGTGACGGTGACGACCGCCTCGCCGGTCCGGTGTGCTGTGTCCTGGTGCGTCGCCATCGACGGCCTCCCCATTTGTTGTGAGCGGCAACGTATCAGGTCCGGCTCGCGGACTCGAGGGGTGTGTGCGACGTCGTCGCCCGTCCGCGGGACGCCCCCGTCTGCCGGCGGCGCCGCCGACCAGGTGTGACGCCGCTGTCGACGCGAGACGCCCCTGGCCAGGCGGGACGCCGCCGGAAGTGCCGGCGTCTCGCGGGTGGGGCGGCGTCGTGCACGGACGCCGGCGTCTCGCGCGTCAGGACACCGGACGGGAGGCGCGGCTCGGTCGGGCACCGAGCCTCCCGTCCTGCGCGCGAGGCGGAGGCGGCAGGCCGCCGTCTGCCGACGCGAAACGCCCCTGGCCAGGCGAGACGCCCCTGGCCAGGCGAGACGCCCCTGGCCAGGCGAGACGCCGCCGGAAGTGGCGGCGTCTCAAGGGCGGGGCGGCGTCGTGCGCAGACGCCGGTGTCTCGTGCGCCGAGGGTGCCGGGACGGGAGGCGCGGGTCGATCGGACGCGGGGCCTCCTGTCGAGCGCGCGGGGCGGGGGCGAGACACCCCCGTCTGCCGACGGACGCCGCTGCCGACGCGAGACGCCGCCGGAAGTGGCGGCGTCTCGCGGGCAGGGCGGCGTCGTGCGCAGACGCCGGTGTCTCGCGCGCCGAGGATGCCGGGACGGGAGGCCCGGGTCGGTCGGGCACCGGGCCTCCTGTCCAGCGCGCGGGGCGGGGGCGAGACGCCCCCGTCTGCCGACGACGCCGCCGACCAGGCGAGACACCGCGGGATACGGCGGCGTCCTCCGCTCCCGGGGGTGTCTTCAGCGTCCGGCGGCGTCCTCCGTGCCCGGGGCCGCGCCCGGGGTCTCACGCACTCGGCGGCGTCCCGCGCGCCGGGTGCCGTCTCACGCGCCGGGCGGTGGGGCGGTGCTCGCGCGCACCACGAGCGACGCCGGCAGCTGCACGTGCGCGGGGACGTCCCGCCCGCCGAGGAGCTCGAGGAGCATTCGGAGGGCCTCGGCGCCGAGGTCGTGCAGTGGCTGGGCGACGGTCGTCAGCGGGGGAGCGGCGTTCGCGGCCTGCGGCACGTCGTCGAAGCCAACCACCGAGAGGTCCTGCGGCACCCGGAGTCCGAGTTCGCCCGCCACCTGGAGCACCCCGATCGCCGAGCTGTCGTTCGCCGCGAAGACCGCGGTCGGACGGTCCGGGCGGGAGAGGAGCTCGCGGGCGACCTCGGCGCTGACCGTGGTCTGGTAGTCGCCGACGCACACCAGGTCCGGGTCGAACGGGATGCCCGCGGCCTCGAGCGACTGTCGGTAGCCGATCTCGCGGAGTTCGGCCGACGCCAGGTCCGCGCGACCCCGGATGTGTGCGATCCGACGGTGTCCGAGGCCGATGAGGTGCTCGGTCGCCGCTCGGGCCCCGCCGATGTTGTCCGAGTCGATGGCCGCGTGGCCCTCGGGTCCGGTGTGCGGGTCGATCGAGACGACCGGGATCGGCGTGCTCGCCATGAGCGTGGTCGGCGTGACGACGATCGCGCCGTCGATCAGGGTGCCGGCGAGGCGGGAGAGCGACCGGCGCTCCCAGCCGGGCCGGGCCTCCCCGCTGACGAGTCCGGCGTAGGCGAGCAGTTCGTAGCCCGTGCCGTCGGCGGCCGACGAGATGCCCTTGAGGAGCTCGGTGGAGAACGGCTCGAACTCCGTGACGAGGATGCCGATGACGTCGGTGCGGCTGCGCCGGAGGCTCCGGGCGACGAGGGAGCTCTCGTACCCGAGTGACTCGATCACTGCGAGCACCCGCTGCGAGGTGGCGGCGGCGACACCGTCGCGCCCGTTGATGACCTTCGAGACGGTCGGCACCGAGACGCCGGCGGCTCGCGCGACATCGCTGATGGTGGTCCGCCCCGGGAGGGGAGCAGGACGGGCGATGGCATCCACGTCGACACCGTACTCGTCCACGAGCTCCGTCCGGCACGCCACGACCGAGTCCGTGGCATGGAGCGCGACATCGGCCGTCCACGCCGCGCACCGGACAGAAATCGTTATCGAAATCGATTGACAGCGCCTCCGGCAGCCGTGCATGCTCTCCCTGCGGCCTCGCGGTCGCATGTCAACGACGACTACCGAGGGACTCCACAATGACGAGGAAGAACAGGTTCGCGGCGGCCATCGCCATCGCAGCCGGCACCGCACTGCTCGCCACGGGCTGCTCGAGCGGCGGAGCCGCCGACGACGGCGACGGCAAGGTCACGATGACCTTCTGGCACAACTCCACCACCGGCCCCGGCAAGGCCTACTGGGAGGACACCGTCAAGGCGTTCGAGGCGAAGAACCCGAACGTGACGGTCAAGATCCAGGCGATCCAGAACGAGGACCTGGACGGCAAGCTCCAGACCGCGCTCAACTCCGGCGACGGCCCCGACGTGTTCCTGCAGCGCGGCGGCGGCAAGCTCAACGCGATGATCAACGCCGGGCAGCTGCTCGACATCAAGGACTCGATCAGCGCCGACGCGAAGAAGTCGATCAGCGCCGGGACCTTCTCGGGCTACGACGCGAAGGACGGCACCTACGCGATGCCCGTCGCCGTGCTCCCCGAGGGCATCTGGTACAGCCAGGACCTCTTCGAGAAGGCCGGCATCGAGGGCACCCCCACCACGATGGACGAGCTCAACGAGGACATCGCCAAGCTCAAGGACTCGGGTGTCGACCCCGTCGCCGTCGGTGCGAAGGACGCCTGGCCGGCCGCGCACTGGTACTACAACTTCGCCCTCCGCGCCTGCAGCGAGAAGACCCTGACCGGTGCCGCCGAGTCGTTGAAGTTCGACGACAAGTGCTGGACCGAAGCCGGCAAGCAGCTCGAGGACTTCAACGACACGAAGCCGTTCAACAAGGGCTTCCTGACCACCGCCGCCCAGCAGGGCGCGGGGAGCTCCGCGGGTCTGCTCGCCAACCACAAGGCGGCCATGGAACTCATGGGCGCGTGGGACCCGGGCGTGATCTCCTCGCTCACCCCGGACGCCAAGCCGCTGCCCGACCTCGGCTGGTTCCCGTTCCCCGCGGTCGAGGGTGGCAAGGGTGACCCGAAGTCGATGATGGGTGGCGTCGACGGCTACTCCTGCACCGCGCAGGCCCCGAAGAAGGCGTGCACCGACTTCCTCAACTTCATCGTGCAGAAGGACAACCAGGAGGGCTACTACAAGGCCTTCCAGGCGATCCCCGTCAACCAGGACGCACAGTCCGTCGTGTCGGAGCCGTACCTGAAGTCGGCCCTGGCCGCCTACAAGGAAGCCCCGTTCGTCTCGCAGTACCTCGACACCCTGTACGGCCAGAACGTCGGCAACGCGCTGAACACCAGCGTCGTGGACGTCCTCGCCGGCAAGGGGACCGCGAAGGACATCGTCACCACCACCAACCAGGCTGCGGCCAAGGGCTGACCATGACCCTCAACACCTCGCTCGGCACGACCCCGGCCACCGGGTCGGACGGCGCCGCGGGGTCCACGCCGGCGGGGAGCGGTGCGTCCAGCGCACCGCGCCCCGCCGGGCGTCGGCCCGCCAAGCGGCTCGCGGACTGGCGGCAGCGCGCGGAGATCGCCGTCCTCGCCGGTCCCGCCGTGATCGTCTTCGTGACGTTCGTCATCCTGCCCGTCGCCATGGCGGCGTACTACGGGTTCTTCAAGTGGCAGGGCTACGGCCCGCCCACCGACTTCGTCGGGTTGCAGAACTACCTCATCATCTTCCAGGACCAGGCCTTCCACTCGGTCCTCATGCACAACGGCTTCATCGTCGTGCTCTCCCTGGTGCTGCAGGGGCCGATCGCCATCGTGCTCGCACTGCTGCTCAACCAGAAGATGCACGGCCGCGGACTCGTCCGCGTGCTCGTCTTCGTGCCGTACGTCATCTCCGAGGTCATCGTCGGCACCGGGTGGAGCCTGCTCCTGCAGTCCAACGGTGCCGTCAACGACATGCTGCAGACGATCGGCCTCGGCGGCCTGCGGGCGGACTGGCTGTCCAACCCGGACATCGCCATCTGGACGCTGCTCGTGATCATCTCGTGGAAGTACATCGGCTTCGCGGTGATCCTGTTCCTCGCCGGTCTGCAGAGCATCCCCGAGGAGCTGTTCGAGGCGGCCGCGATCGACGGTGCCGGCTACTGGCAGATCCAGCGTCGCATCACCCTGCCGCTGCTCGGCCCGACGATCCGCATCTGGGCGTTCCTGTCCATCATCGGCTCGCTCCAGCTGTTCGACCTCGTCTACATCATCTGGGGGCAGTACATCGCCTCGACCGCCGGCACCTCGACGATGGCCACGTACATGGTCGGCAACGGGCGCAACTCCGGGAACTTCGGTTTCGGCAGCGCGGTCGCCGTCGTGATGTTCGTCATCTCCCTGGCCGTCGCGCTGATCTACCAGCACTTCGTGCTCCGCCGGGACACCGCGGGCGCGATCACCGAGAGGAAGAAGTGATGGCCACCACGAGCATCGTCGCCCCCGGGCGACGGGCGACGCGGGAGCGTCGGTCGAGCGCGGCCATCGGTCGCGCCAACCCGCTCACCTACGTCGTGGCGATCCTGTTCGTCGCCGCCAACCTCGCCCCGGTGCTGTACATCGTGCTGGGCGGGTTCCGGACGAACTCGCAGATCACCACGAGCCCGGCGGGTCTGCCGGCGCCGTTCGAACTCGGCAACTACGGCTCGGTGCTGAGCAGCTCGATCTTCTGGCGTGAGCTCGGCAACTCGACGATCAGCGCCGTCGCCACCACCGCCGGTGTCGTCGTGCTCGGCCTGATGGTGAGCTACGTGCTCGCCCGCTACCGGTTCGCCGGCCGCGGCGCGCTCTACGCCCTGTTCGCCGCCGGCCTGATGTTCCCGATCACCGTCGCGATCACGCCGCTGTACCTGCTCATCAAGGACCTCGGTCTCACGAACAGCCTGGCCGGCGTGATCCTCCCGCAGATCGCCTTCGCCCTGCCGACGACGGTCATCATCCTGGTGCCGTTCCTCCGGGCCATCCCCGACGAGCTCGAGGAGGCCGCGTCCATCGACGGCGCCAGCCGCCTCGGCTTCTTCTTCCGGATGATCGTGCCGCTGTCCCTGCCCGGTGTCGTGACGGTCGGCATCCTGGCGTTCATCGCCAGCTGGAACAGCTACATCTTGCCGCTGTTCATCCTCAACAACGAGGGCAGCTACACCCTGCCGCTCGGTGTGCAGGCGTTCTCGTCGCAGTACTCGGTCGACACCGCCAAGGTGCTCGCGTTCACGTCCATGTCGATGATCCCCGCCCTCGTGTTCTTCACGATCTTCCAGCGTCGGATCGTCGGCGGGCTCACCGGGGCGGTCAAGGGATGACGATCACGAACCAGCCCCGGCACACGTCGGGGGACCGCGCCGTCGGCGCGGCCCGGACCGACCTGGCGGACCCGACCCCGGGCCTCCCGGCCGTCCCCGAGGTGAGTGACCGCGTCCGCGACCTGCTCGCCCGGATGACCCTCGAGGAGAAGGCGGCGCAGATCGTCGGCTACTGGCTCGACCAGAACGGCGTCGTCGCCCCCATGCAGGGCGAGATGGCGGCCGCGCAGGACGCCCAGGCGACCCTGCCGGAGGTCACCCGCGACGGCATCGGGCACTACACCCGCGTCTACGGGACCCGACCGGTCGACGCCGAGGAGCGAGCCGCGTGGCTCTGGCAGGAGCAGCGGCGCCTGAAGCGGGAGACCCGCCTCGGCATCCCCGCGCTCGTGCACGAAGAGTGCCTCACCGGGCTCGCCGCGTGGAAGGCCGCGACCTTCCCGACCCCGCTCGCGTGGGGTGCGTCGTTCGACCCGGAGCTCGTCGAGCAGGTCGGCCGCGCCATCGGCGACTCGATGCGCGAACTCGGCATCCACCAGGGCCTCGCCCCGGTGCTCGACGTCATCCGGGACCCCCGCTGGGGTCGGGTGGACGAGTGCATCGCCGAGGACCCGTACCTCGTCGGGACCGTCGGCACCGCCTACGTCCGCGGACTGCAGGACGCCGGCGTGCACGCCACGCTGAAGCACTTCCTCGGCTACTCGTCATCGCGGGGTGGACGGAACCACGGACCGGTGTCCGCCGGGCCGCGGGAGATCCGCGACGTGTTCCTGCCGCCGTTCGAGATGGCACTGCTCGACGGGAACGCCCGTTCGGTCATGAACTCGTACACCGAGACCGACGGTGTCCCGATGGCGGCCAGCCCCGAGTACCTGACCGGGGTGCTCCGTGAGCAGCTCGGCTTCGACGGCACCGTCGTCGCGGACTACTTCGCTGTCGCCTTCCTCGAGGTCATGCACGCCGTCGCCGCCGACCGTGGGGAAGCGGCAGCGCTCGCCCTCGAGGCCGGCATCGACGTCGAGCTGCCCACCGGTGACGCGTACCTGCAGCCGCTCGTCGACCGGGTGCGGTCCGGGCAGTTCGACGAGGCGTTCGTCGATCGTGCCGTCCTCCGTGCGCTCGCGCAGAAGGAGGCGCTCGGCCTGCTCGACGCAGACGCGTACGAGGACGAGCCGCCCACCGGGGTCGACCTCGACTCGCCGCGGCACCAGGCCCTCGCCCGACGGCTCGCCGAGGAATCCGTCGTGCTGCTCGCCAACGACGGCGTGCTCCCGGTCCGGCGGACACCGCGCTCCGTCGCGGTCATCGGCCCGAACGCCGACCGGGCCGAGGCCCTGCAGGGCTGCTACTCGTTCGCGAACCACGTCCTGGCCGCGCACCCCGGGCTGCCGCTCGGGTTCTCCATCCCGACCGTGGCCGAGGCACTGACCGACGCGCTCGACGGCGCATCGGTCCGTGTCGTCGAGGGCTGCACGGTCGAGGGGGAGGACCGGACCGGCATCGCCGCTGCCGTCTCCGCCGCTGCCGACGCCGAGCTCGCCGTCGTCGTCGTCGGCGACCAGGCCGGCCTCTTCGGGCGCGGCACCGTCGGCGAGGGCAACGACTCCGAGTCGCTCGACCTGCCCGGCGTGCAGCGCGACCTGGTGGAGGCCGTGGTCGCCACCGGCACGCCCGTCGTCCTGGTGCTCCTCACCGGCCGCCCGTACGCGATCAGCTGGGCGCTCGACGGGGACCAGCCCCGTCCGGCGGCGGTGCTGCAGGCGTTCTTCCCCGGCGAGGGCGGCGGACTCGCGATCGCCGACGTCGTCACCGGGCGGGTGAACCCCTCCGGTCGCCTGCCGGTCTCGCTGCCCCGGTCCGCGGGGGCGCAGCCGTACTCGTACCTGCACCCGGTGCTCGGCGGTCCGTCGGACGTCACCGCGACCGACTCCACGCCGGTCCGGCCGTTCGGCTTCGGCCTGTCCTACGCGTCCTTCGCGTACTCGGACCTGGCCGTCGACGGCTCGGTGCAGGCCGGGGGCACCTTCACCGCGAGCGTCACCGTGACGAACACCAGCTCGGTCGCGGGTGGGCACGTCGTGCAGCTCTTCGGGCACGACGTCCACGGCTCGGTCACCCGGCCCGTCGTGCAGCTGCTCGGCTACGCACGTGTCGACCTCGACGCGGGGGAGACCGTCCGGCTCGCGTTCACGGTGCCCACCACGCGTCTGGCGTTCAGCGACCGGCGCATGGTCCGGATCGTCGAGCCCGGTGACGTCGAGGTGTGGGTCGGGTCGCACGCGGCGGCCTCTGCTTCCGTCGCGGACGTCGACGCGTCGACCGGCGGCGCGATCGTCAACGAGCGAGCGACCGCGGCGCCGGCGGTGCCCGGCACGGCGACTCCGCGAGCGCGGATCGCGGTCGTGGGGCCCGTCCACGAGGTGATCACCCGCGACGCGCGACTGGTCACCTGGGAGGTCGTCGGCTGACGGGGAACCAGCCGGAGACGCCCACCGCGGGGAGCGCGGTGCGTCGGACGGGAGGCCCGTGAACAGTCGGTCGCGGGCCTCCCGTCCGTCGTGTCCCACTGCCCGGTCCGCGCCTGGCGACGGCCCTCGGGCTGCGGCCTGCGAACGGTGTCGCTCACCGCGGAGCCCGCCGGCCGCCCGCCCTGGGTGGCGCGATGAGCAGCGCTGCCGATGGCGACCGGCGGGATGACGGCGGGCTCCATCGCCCTCGGGCTGGGTGTCCAGCTGTGGGCGTCGGCGTGGGGGTGTCGCGGGGTCTGCGCGGGGACCGGGCGCCGGTCGTCAGACCGCGCGCAGGGCGATCTGGACCGCGACGACGAACGGGAGGACCCCGAGCGCCGCGGAGGCGGCCGCGAGCCAGATCGCAGCGGTCCGACCGGGGACCCGACGGAGACCGACCGCGACGGCCACCGCGACGAGGGCGAGCGGGAAGGTGCACAGCGTCGCCCGCGCCGGCCACGCCCACGGTGCCCAGGCTCGTTCGCTCTCGTACGGCGCATCGATCGACGCCACGAGCCCGACGATGACGACGACGGTCTCGATGCCGGGCGGCACCGCGATGAGGACGTCGCGCAGCACACGCCACCGGTCCGGCCGATGGACTCGTGGTTCCTCCCCCATGTCGCGAGGCTACCGGGCGCGGGTGCCCGTGCGTCCCCGGGCGTCCGCACGGGCTGTCCGCTGCGGACGGGTCGACTCCTGACCAGTCGCGGTGGTTCCCGTCCCTAGGGTGGGGGGATGCCCACGCTGAACCGCATGCCCGTCCTGCTTGCCACCGGCTCGATCGCCATCCCGGTCGCGGAGGCCCTGGTCGCCCTGCCGTTCGAGGTGCTGCAACGCATCGAGGCCGCGCCGATCGACCCCGAGCTCGCCGACACCGCGGCGTTCTCCGAGGCGTACGGCTTCCCGGTCGCGGGCGGCGCGAACTGCATCGTCGTCGCGGGCAAGCGGGGTGACACCGTGACGTACGCGGCCTGCGTCGTGCTCGCCTCCACGAAGCTCGACGTGAACCGCACCGTGAAGGGGTTGCTCGGCGCCCGGAAGGTCAGCTTCGCGCCGATGGAGGACGCCGTGGAGCGCACCGGCATGGAGTACGGCGGGATCACCCCGATCGGGCTGCCCGCCGACTGGTCCGTGTACGTCGACGCACGGGTACTCGAGGCGCCCGAGGTCGTCATCGGTGCGGGCGTGCGCGGGGCGAAGCTGTTCCTGCCCGGTGCGGTGCTCGCCGCGTTGCCCCGGGTCGAGGTCGTCGAGGGGCTCGCGGTCGAACCCGCCGCCGACGCCGACGCGGCCGATGTCGATGCCGATGCCGATGCCGATGCAGGCACCGGTACGGGCTCCGAGCAGGTCGGCTGACGGCTCGCAATCAGTCCTGCGGTCGGACCAGGCAGAACGGGTGCCCGGCCGGGTCGAGGTAGACGCGGAACGTGTCCGTCCCCTCGCCGGTCGCGGCCGCTCCGATCGCCAGCACGGCTCGCTCGCCCGCGTCGAGGTCGTCGACCTTGACGTCGAGGTGGATCTGCTGCGGGACGTCCTGCCCAGGCCACACCGGCGCTCGGTAGTCGTCGACCCGTTGGAAGGCGAGCAGGGGGCGGTGCCCGGCGAACGGCAGGGTGACCTCCACCCACTCGTCGTCCGGAGTGAGCGTCTCGGCCTCCTCGACGACGCCCCCGAGGAGCTCGGCGTAGAAGCGGGCGAGGGCCGCGGGGTCTGGGCAGTCGAGGACGACGACGTCGAGTGAGCCGATCATGGCGGTCACCGTAGTCCTCGTGGGCAGGAGCCGTCCTCCGGTCAGCGTGAGGCCGCGGTGAGGGCCTTCGTGATCCGCTGCAGGGAGACGGTCTCGGCGGTGCCGAGCTCCTGCGCGAACAGGCTGAGGCGGAACTCCTCGAGCATCCACCGGGCGTGCACGAGCTCCGGATGCGACCCCACGACCGGTGGGAACGCGCCCCCGGCCTCGACGTAGCGATCGGTCGCGCCGGTGACCTCGCGCATCCACCCGGCGTCCCGGCCGGGGTTCTGCAGGAGCTTGGTCACCCGGGCCTCGATGCCCTGCAGGTACACGCGGATGCGCCGCAGTCGGTCGAGTCCGGCGACCGAGACGAACCCGGCGAAGACCAGCCGTTCCATCTGCTGGCGCATGTCCGACAGGGCCGGCAGCAGCGCCATGTTCGTCGCCTGCTTCAGCGCCCGCTCGGCGTTCCGCTGCGCCGTCAGGACGGCCGCGACCTCGGACACGGCGGTGAACATCGTGTCCACCACCGTCGCGGAGACCGCATCCCGGACCTGCTCGAACGCTGCCCGGGTGAAGACGAGACCGTCCGGGTGGGTCCGGCGGATCCCGGCGTCGACCACGGCGGCCAGGACGTCGTCGAAGAGCGCAGACGTGGACGGGTAGGGACTCGCGGCGAGGGCGAGCTTCTCCTGCGCGGTGAGGTGCTGCTGGATGTAGGAGACGGGGGACGGCACCGCGAGCATGACGAGTCGCCGCACCCCCGCGGGCATCTGGACGGCGCGGTCTCCCGGCGTCGCGAGGAGCTGCACGCCGACGGTTGCCTTCGGCCCGCTGCCCTCCTCGACGAGTGCCGGGTAGGCGCGGATGACCCCACCGGCCTGCTTCGTGTCGAGCACCTCGGGCAGGTCCTCGTCCGGCCAAGCGGTCAGGCCGGACCGTTCGATGCGGCGGCCCGAGCCGGCGTCCGCGACCCGGGACGAGCCTCCCGGCTGGCCCTGCCGCTGCGTGGCGGCGGCGACGCTCTGCTGCGTGCGGTCCTTGAGCTTGGTCTGCAGGGCGGCGAGGTCCTTGCCGGCCTCGACCCGGCGTCCGCGTTCGTCGACGACCGCGTACGTCGGCAACAGGTGCGCGGGCACCCGCGACATGTCGAAGTCGGACTCGGAGACGGGCACGTGCACGAGCCGCTGGATCGTCTTCGCCAGGGTCGCGCGGAAGCTCTCGGTCGGCGTCGTCGGGGCGTCGTCCGGCAGCTCGGCGACGATCTTCTCCGCCCAGTCCGCGGCCGGGACGACGTTCTTGCGGATCTGCTTCGGCAGCGCCTTGATGAGCGCGGTGACGAGTTCCTTCCGGAGCCCGCGGACCTGCCAGTCGAAGCCCTCTTCCCGCATGCGCGGCAGGACGGCGAGCGGCACCTGGACGCTCACGCCGTCGTCTTCGGCGCCGGGCTCGAAGCGGTAGCGGACGGCGAGGCGCTGGTCGCCGCTCCGCCACTGGGTCGGGTACTCGGCGTCGTCCTCAGCGGCGGATGCGGCGGACTCGTCGAGGAGGTCCTCGCGGCGCATCGTGAGGAGGTCGGGCTGGTCGCGGCGCGTCCTGCGCCACCAGCCTTCGAAGTCGCGGGTCGTGGCGACCTCGGCGGGGATGCGGGCATCGTAGAACTCGACGACCGTCTCGTCGTCGAGCAGGATGTCCCGCCGTCGGGTCCGCTCCTCGAGCTGTTCGAGTTCACGCCGGAGCTTCCGGTTCGCGCGGTCGAACGCCTGCTGCGAGTCCCATTCACCCTCGACCAGGGCGTGCCGGATGAACAGCTCCCGCGAGTGCACCGGGTCGATCCGGTTGTACTGCACCCGGCGTCGCTGGACGATCGGCACACCGAACAGCGTGACGCGCTCGAACGCGACGACCGCGCCCTGCTTCTTCTCCCAGTGCGGTTCGCCGTAGGTGCGCTTGAGCAGGTCACCCGCCAGGGGCTCCACCCACGCTGGGTCGATGCGTGCGACGGTCCGGGCGAACAGACGGCTGGTCTCGACGAGTTCGGCGGCCATCACCGCGTCCGGCTGCTTCTTCGCGAGCACGCTGCCCGGGAACACCACGAAGCGGGTGTTCCGCGAACCGAGGTAGTCGCGCTTCTCACGGTCGCGCAGGCCGATCTGGCTGAGGAGCCCGGCGAGCAACGCGCGGTGGACCGAATCGGGGTCGTCCTTGCGCTCCTTGCCGACGTGGATTCCAACCTGCTTCGCCGCCCGCGAGAGCTGGCGGTACAGGTCCTGCCACTCGCTGATGCGGAGGTGGTTGAGGAACTCCGCCTTGCACATCCGGCGGAACGCGCTCGAGGACAGTTCCTCCTGCTTCTCCTCCAGGTGGTTCCAGAGGCCGAGCAGGGTCAGGAAGTCGCTGGTGGGGTCGGCGAAGCGCGCGTGCAGCTGGTCGGCCTGTGCGCGCTTCTCGAGTGGACGCTCACGCGGGTCCTGGATGCTCAGGGCCGAGACGATGGCGATGACCTCCCGGCCGACGCCCTGCCGGCTCGCCTCGAGCACCATCCGACCCAGGCGGGGGTCGATCGGCAGCCGCGTCAGCTGCTTGCCCGTCTTCGTGATGGCGCCGGCCGTGTCGACGGCGCGGAGTTCGCGCAGCAGGTCGAGGCCGTCCTTCACGCCGCGCGAGTCCGGCGGCTGCAGGAACGGGAACGACTCGATGTCACCGAAGCCGAGGGAGATCATCTGCAGGATGACGGCGGCCAGATTCGTCCGGAGGATCTCCGGGTCGGTGTACTCGGGACGACGGTCGAAGTCGTCCTCCGAGTACAGGCGGATCGCGATGCCCGCGCTCGTGCGGCCGGCTCGACCGGAGCGCTGGTTCGCGGACGCCTGCGAGATCGCCTCGATCGGCAGTCGCTGCACCTTCGCCCGCGGGGAGTACCGCGAGATGCGGGCCGTCCCGGTGTCGATGACGTACTTGATGCCGGGGACCGTCAGGGACGTCTCGGCGACGTTCGTCGCGAGCACCACCCGACGGCGGACGCCCGGCGTCGTCGAGCGCTGGAACACCCGGTGCTGATCGGCCGCGGACAACCGCCCGTACAGCGGCAGGACCTCGGTTCCCGGGTAGTGCTTGCCCTCGATGGCGTCCTGGGCGTCGCGGATCTCGTTCTCGCCGGACAGGAACACGAGGACGTCGCCCGGGTCCTCGCGGGCGAGTTCGTCCAGCGCGTCCGTGATGCCCTGCAGCGGGTCCCGGTCATCGCCAGCCGTCGGGCTCCCGGTGCGGCCCGCGGCGCCGCCCTTCGACGTCGCCGGTCGGGTGCCGGCAGGACGCTCGTCGAACTCGTCCTCGTCCTCGTCGTCGCCAGCGGCGTCCTCGTCGGCGACGAGCGGCCGGTAGCGGATCTCCACCGGGTAGGTGCGCCCGGACACCTCGACGATCGGGGCGCCGCCGAAGTGCTGTGAGAACGACTCCGGGTCGATCGTGGCACTCGTGATGATGAGCTTGAGGTCGGGCCGCCGGGGGAGGAGTCGCTTGAGGTACCCGAGCAGGAAGTCGATGGTGAGGGACCGCTCGTGCGCCTCGTCGATGATGATCGTGTCGTACCGCTCGAGATCCCGGTCGAAGTGGATCTCGTTCAGCAGGATGCCGTCGGTCATCAGCTTGATGCGGGTGTTCGCGCTCACCTTGTCGGTGAAGCGCACCTGGTACCCGACCAGGTCGCCCAGCTCACCGCCGAGCTCGTCTGCCACTCGCTCGGCGATCGTGCGCGCGGCGATGCGGCGGGGCTGCGTGTGGCCGATGTTCTCGCGTCCGAGTTCCAGGCAGATCTTCGGCAGCTGCGTCGTCTTGCCCGAACCCGTCGCCCCGGCCACGATGACGACCTGGTTGTCGCGGATCGCAGCGGCGATGTCGTCGCGCCGCTGCGAGACGGGCAGTTCCGGCGGGTACGTGATGACGGGGGGATTCGACATGAGCATTCCAGGATACCGCCCGGGCGGGTCCACCATCAGACGAGTTGCGCCGCGAGCTCGTCGGCGGTGCGTGCCGGCAGGGCGCAGACGCGGTCGTGGCAGACGTAGGTCACGCCGTCCGCGGTGTCCCGTCCCTCCATGAGCGTGAACCCGGCTTCCGCCCACTCGGCCGCCTGCGCTCGCGTCAGCACCGCGGTGATCGTCCCGGGCCGACGTGTGGACCGGAGGGCGCGCAGCATCGCTGTCACCTCGGGCACTGACCGGTCGTCAGCGACGAGGACGACCTCGCGCGAGGGACGCTGCAGGGCGAGCGCGAGTCCGAGGGCGTCGGCGTGCCCGAGCGGGCGATCCACTCCGGTCCGCGCGCGGTCGGCGATGAGCCGTGCCGCAGCGGTCCGCCGATCGTCGTCCCCGGTCAGTGCGGCGAGGACCGCAGCCGCGCTCGCGAGCGCGACGGTCCCCGACCGGAGCGCGGTCTGCGGCTGCTCGCCGGTCGCCGTCCCGGCCGCGGCGAGGACCGGGTCGACCTCGAGTGCACCGGACAGGCCGTCGTCGACGAGCGTCCTGGCGATCGTCGCGTAACGCAGCTCGCCCGTCGCGAGCGCGAGTTCGAGGAGCCCCTCGGCGAACAGCCCGAGGTCCTCCAAGGTCGGCGCCGCCGCCGACGTACCGGCACCCGAGCTCGAGCGGACGGTGACGTGCCCGTCCCGGAGGTGTGCGGCGATGACCGCGTCCGCCGCGGCACGAGCGAGGTCGATCATCTCGTCGTCCCCGCTTCGTGCTCCGGCTGACACCAATCCTCGGACCGCCAGGCCGTTCCACCCGGTCAGGACCTGGTCGTCGAGCGGTGGTGGGTCGAGCCGGGTGCGTTCGTCGAGGGGCAGGCGGTACCACTCGCCCTCCACCCGTCGACCGTCGATCGTCGACTCGCTGTCCTGGGCGGCGACGAACGCGCCGTCCGGCCGCCGGAGCGTGTCGCGCAGGAAGTCGGCGATGCCGCGGGCACGAGCGGGGTCGGCGACGGCGAGCAGCCCGGCGTTGTCGTAGAGCATCCGCTCGTAGTGCGGGACGGACCAGTCGCGGCGCGTGGCGTACCGGAAGACACCGCCGTCCGCGTCGGTCAGCTCCGACCCGGCGATGGCGCCCAGCGCGCGGCGGAGGAGACCGCCAGCCGGCTCGACCCCGTCGGCTGCGGCATCACCGAGGAACTCCAACAGCGGCGCGTTCGGGAACTTCGGTGCGCCCCCGAAGCCGCCGTACTCGGCGTCCTCCGCTCGCTCGAGGTCGGTCACGACCCCGCGGATCGCGTCGACGGACGGGAGGCCCGAGCCGGCTCCGTCGGTGCGCCCCGCCTGCGCGGAGGCCGCGTCCGCTTCCGCACCCTGCCGGATCGCCCGCGCGATGGCCGACGCGTTCGCGTCCACCTCCTGCCGACGGTCCCGCCATGCGTCGAGCACCGCGGCCGTGACCTGGCGGAACGACGGGTGCTGCCCGACCGGCTGCGGCGGGTAGTAGGTGCCGGCGTAGAAGACCTGCGCATCCGGCGTCATGAAGACCGTCAGCGGCCAGCCCAGCTGCTCGGTGAAGGCGCTCGCGGCGGCCATCGCGCTCGCGTCGACGTCCGGGCGTTCTTCACGATCGACCTTGACCGCGACGAAGTCCCGCCGCAGCAGCTCGCCGACCTCCGGGTCGGAGAAGCTCTCCCGGGCCATGACGTGGCACCAGTGGCAGGTGGCGTACCCGATCGACACCAGGACGGGGACGCCCCGCTCGCGCGCCTCGGCGAACGCCTCGGCTCCCCACTCCCGCCAGTCCACCGGGTTGGTGGCGTGCTGGCGGAGGTACGGGCTGACCGCGGATCCGAGCCGGTTGTCGTTCATGCACCCAGCGTGCCCCGCCCGGCCTGTGTGGGCGGGCCTCCAGGCCGTCCTGTGGAGAGCGAGCCAACGTCCACAGCTGCACACACGTCAGCCGAGCCAGCCGGTGAGCAGCCCGAGCCGTCGGGCGATCTCGACCGGTGCGGACCCGTCGGTGTCCACCCGCTCGACGTGGTCCGTGACCGCCGAGTCGAGCCTCCGGGCCGTCGCGGAACTGCGCCGGACGTCCGCCGGTGGGGCTGAGCCGCCGGCGCGACGGGCCAGCCGGTCCCGGACCACGTCGTCGGCGGCGCGGAGCAGGACGGCGGTGACGATCGGGTCGTCACCGATCGCCGCAGCCAACCGGGGCGCCCCGAGGACCGAGACGGAGTTGGTGAAGACCGGGCGGTGGTGACCGAGAGCCCGGGCGTTGGCCCAGACGGCTGCGAGGTTCCGCTCGGCGAGCCGAGCCTCCGGGTGCTCCAGGTGCGGCGCCGGCCAGGCGAGGTCGAGGGTGTCGCCCTCGATCACCACGTGCCGGACCTCGGCTGCGGCGAGCAGTTCGTGGAGAGCCGCTGCCACGGTCGACTTGCCGACCCCGGATCGGCCGCCGACGAGGAGCACCTCCGGACGCCGCAGTTGCTCGACCACCGCTCAGCCGAGCCCCAACGACAGCAGCGCGAGCGCCGCGTCCTCCGGCCCGTAGTCGAACATCCGGTCCCAGAACGGGTCGTCGGCCCACGGGACGTCGCCGTCCGCGGGGGTCCGGTGGGCGGTCTCGACGAGCCAGTCGACCTCCGACCGGACCGCCTCCGCGAACCGTGGCGGGACCCATCCGAGCGCCCGGGCCGCGGTCGTGTCGAGCACGGACGGGGACGGGGTGGACCACGGCGTGAGTCCGACGAACGCCGGTGCGTCCTCGCCGAGCAGGACCTCGTCGAACGTGTGGCCGAGGTGTCCGGCGACCGTGCGGACGATCTCGAGCGCGGTCGGGGCGGTCTCGTCCGCGACGTTGAGGATCCGGCGGTCCGGGGCCTCCGCGACCAGCCGGACGAGCGAGCCGATGCCGGACGCGGCCGTCGTGTGGTCGACGCTGCGCCCCTGGTCGGCGAGCAGGATCCGCTCCCGTCCGTCGAGGACCCGCCGCACCACGAACCACTCGCGCGGTCGTCCGATCCCGATGCCGTACACCCTGGACGGGCGGAGGACGGTGACCGGTGCGCCGTGGTCGAGCAGCACCTGCTCGGCCGCGACCTTCGCCGCGGCGTACCCGTCGCGGGAGGTCGGGTCGCCGTCGCCCGGCGCGATCGTCGGCTGGAGTTCCGTGACCGCGCCGCCGAACACGGGCTTGTCGACCGAGTTGGCGTGCCGCCCCTGTTCGTCGACGTAGACGGCCTTCGACGACACGAACACGGTCGAGCCGACGTCGTCCAGGAACGGCGCGAGCTGCAGGGCGTCGTCCCGGGTCACACCGACGGTGTCGACGAGCAGGTCCGCCCCCGGCCGCAGCAGGTCCCGCAGCAGCGCGGTGTCCCGTCGGTCGCCGGGGCGGGCCAGCGCACCGGCGGCGACGAGGTCGTCGGCGACGGGACCGCCCTGCCGCGAGACGATCTCGATGGACCAGTCGTCCCCACCCCGACCCGAGAGGTCGAGGAGTTCGCGGGCGACCTGGGACCCGATGCCGCCGGTCCCGCCGAGGACCACCGCGCGTCTGCTGCTCATGGCGCCAACGCTAGCCCCCGGGCCACGTCGGCTCGGCGGTGTCGACCGCCCCGGTCAGGAGGCGATCGGCTCCCGCCACCACTCGGCCAGCGACCCGTCGTACACGCGGACCTTCTCGTGCCCGAGCATCGTCAGGGCCAGGGCGTCCACGCACGACGCGCTCCCGACCCCGCAGTACGTCACGACCTCGTCCGCCGTCAGGACCGGTGCGAGCGCCTGTTCGAGTTCCGACCGACGGAGGAACGCGTTCGACTCGCCGAGGAGGTCCCGCACACGGATGGTCGTGGTGCCCGGGACGAGGGGCGGGTGGTCGTCACCGAGGTCCTCGGGGTCTGCGGCGAGGACGAGTGCTGCTGGCTCCGACCCGTCCACGGCGCGGAGCACGCGCGACCGGTCGGCCCACAGCGGGAGTTCCTCGCCCGCGACGAAGGCGTCGTCGTCCGCGGCAGGCCGAGGAGTCCGCGAGAGTGCGCCGACGCGGACCGGCCGGCCCTCGTCGCGCCACTTCGCGAACCCGCCGTCGAGCACGGCGACCGTCCGGAAGCCGAAGGAGCGGAAGATCCACCAGAGCCGTGCGGACCACTCGCCGATGCCGTCGTCGTAGACCACGACCGTGGAGGCACGGCTCACGCCGAGCGCGCGGGCTGCCGCCTCGAACCGCTCGGCTCCGGGACGGGTGAAGGGGAGTCCCGTCTCGGGCGAGGAGAACTCGTCGACGAGGTCGGCGTAGACGGCGCCCGGCACGTGGCCGCGGCGCTCGTGGGTGTCGCGCGCCGAGTGCCACGACATGTCGAGGCCGCGGCCGTCCGTGTGCACCGACGCGTCGAGCACGAGCAGGTCGTCCGCACCGAGGTGGTCGGCGAGCCACTGCGTCGAGACGAGCGGCGAGGTCAGGACGGGGGCCATGCCCACACGGTAAACCAGACCCCTGACCCGCGACAGGGTGTGAGCAACGGGGCGACTTGTGCCGCGCGATCCGGCACGGACGGAAGGACGCAGCACGGGACGGACACGGCACCGTGCGGTCGCGCGGTGCCGTGTCCGTCCCGTGGTGTCGTGCGACGCAGCGGCTCGGTCGCTCAGTGCGCAGCCGTCGGGATGCTGCCGGTCGTACCGGCCCCGGCCCGCTCGAGACGGGCGACACGGACGGACTGGCGGTTGATGAGCAGTCCGCTGGCGATCGCCACGACCACGAGCACCCCGGCCGAGATCGCGAAGGCGGCGTGGTAGCCGTCGAGCGTGGCCTGCGCCTGCTGGAGCGCCGTCGGAGCCGCGGTCAGCCCGGACAGGCTGCTCTCCACCACGTTCGCGAAGATCGTCGACAGCAGCGCGGTACCGATCGAGCCACCGATCTGCTGCATGGTGTTCACCGTGGCCGACGCGACGCCGGCGTCCGACCGGGCGACCCCGGTCGTGGCGGTGTTCATGGCCGACGAGAAGATCGTCCCCATCCCGAGGCCGATGACGACGAGTGCCGGCAGGACGGTACCCGCGTAGGAGCTGTCGAGGTCGGTGCGGAGGAGCAGCAGGAGTCCCGTCGCGGCGACGAGTGCCCCGGCGAAGATGAGCACCTTCGGGCCGACGCGGGGGAGCAGGCGACCGCCGATCTGCGTGGCGGAGATCATGATCGACAGCGGCATCGGCAGGAACGCCAGGCCGGTCTGCAGCGCCGAGAACCCGAGGGTCTGCTCGAGGTAGTAGGTCAGGAACAGGAAGATGCCGAACATGCCGATCGCGACGAGGCCGATCGCGACGAACGAACCACCGCGGTCGCGGTCGAGCACGACACGGAGTGGCAGCAGCGGGTGCGCGACCCGGGTCTCGATGACGACGAACGCGGCGATGAGCAGCACGCCGCCGACCAGCATGCCGATCGTGAGCGGGGCGTCCCAGCCGTTCGTCTCGGCGTTCGAGAAGCCGTAGACGACCCCGACGAGACCGGCGGTGATGGTGACGACGCCGGCGACGTCGATGCGCGGACGCTCGACCTTCGGCGGCTTCGCCATGAAGACGAGTGCGCCGATCACGCCGAGGACCGCGAAGACCACGTTGACGTAGAGGCACCAGCGCCACGACGCGTACTCGGTCAGGACGCCACCGAGCAGCAGGCCGATGGCGGCCCCGGACCCGGCGATCGACCCGAAGATGCCGAACGCGCGCCCGCGTTCCTTCGGGTCGCGGAAGGTGGTGGTCAGCATGCCGAGGGCGGACGGGGCGAGCAGCGCACCGAAGACGCCCTGCAGCGCGCGGGCGGCGACGAGCAGCCCGAACGAGTCCGCGAGCCCGCCGAGCACGGAGGCGACGGCGAACCCGACCAGGCCGATGATGAAGGTGTTCTTCCGGCCGAACAGGTCGCCGAGACGACCGCCGAGCAGGAGCAGTGAGCCGAACGCGAGCGAGTACGCCGTGACGATCCACTGGCGCTGGTCGGTGGCGAACCCGAGGTCCTCCTGCGCGGAGGGCAGGGCGATGTTCACGATGGTGGCGTCGAGGACGACCATGAGCTGGGCGAGCGCGATGACCGCCAGGGCGATCCAGCGGTGGTCGGTGCGGGCCGGGGTGGTGCCCGCGGTCGTCGGCGTCGCTCCTGTGGGAGCGGGCGCGGTCTGTTCTGCCGTCATGACAGCCTCCTTCTCGAAGGATGGAAGGGGAGGGGCGCGCGCCGTCGGGCGTCCCGGAGGAGGGTGAAGCGGATGCGCGGCATCCGCTTGTGGTCACTGTACATCGAAACGGAGCAACCGCATCCGCTTGTTCCCAGAGAGGTCGATTACATTCGGTGTGTGAGCACCACCGGACCCGCAGCCGATCTCGATCGGCCTCTCGACCTCGACCGGCCCCTCCGTGCCGACGCGGCGCGGAACCGCGAACTGATCCTGCAGACGGCACGGAAGTGCTTCGCGGAGCGCGGCCTGTCGGTGACCCTGAACGACATCGCCCACGAGGCCGGGGTCGGGGTCGGCACCGTCTACCGACGTTTCGCCGACAAGGACTCCCTGATCGCGGCCCTGCTCAGCGCCAAGTTCGAGGCGCTGAACGCCGCGGCCGCTGCCGCTGCCGAGGAGACCGACCCCCGTGAGTCGCTCCGCCTGTACCTGATGGGCGTGTTCGCCTTCCGCGCCCGCGACCGAGCGCTCGCCGACGCGATCGTCCGCGCGGGCAAGGCCCGACCGTCGGTCATGCAGGAGCGGGACCGTCTCGAGCGGCAGGTCGCCGAGATCATCCGTCGTGCCCGCGAGGCCGGGGTCGTCCGGCCGGGCTTCGACGCCCGTGACCTGCCCATCCTCACGACGATGGTCGGCGCCGTGGCCGACGCGACCCGGAACCACGACCCGGACGCCTGGAAGCGCTACGCCCAGGTCCTCGTCGACGGCGTGCTGCCGCAGGCCCGGCAGGACCCGATGGTCGGCGTGCCGCTCGACCGCGACGCCCTCGAGCGGTCGATGCAGCCGCAATCCTGACGGCGGCGTCCCAGGTGCCCCCGAGGGCACGCGGATGCGACCGCGCGTGCCCGCGACGGCGCGTGCCCGCGACGGCGTGATCGGCCGAGCGCTACAACCAGCTCGGCAGCCAGTAGTGCGAGCGGATGAAGTCCCACGGGACCTGCATCGCCGTCCACATCGGGTACCAGTACACCGATGCGAGGACCACGACCAGCAGGTACACGCCGAGCCCGAGCAGCGCCCGCGTCCGCCGTCGCCGCGGATCGTCCCGTGACCCGATCAGGTGCGCGATCGCCGCGGCCAGGGCCGTCACGAGGAACGGCTCGAAGGCGATCGTGTAGAACTGGAACACCGTCCGGTCCAGGTACATCAGCCAGGGCAGGTACCCCGCGCCGATGCCGATCAGGACGAGCCCGTACTCCCATCGCCGACGCGTGACGAAGAGCACGAGCAGCACCACGGCGGCGATCACCGAGGCGTACCAGATGAAGGGGTTCGCGATCCCGGTCACGGCAGCGCCGCACCGGTCGAACCCGCAGCCGTCCTGGCCCGCGTTCGTGCCCTGGTAGTACATCGACGTGGGGCGTTGCATCACGAGCCAGAGCAGCGGGTTCGCCTGGTACGAGTGCGGCGTGTGCAGGCCGATGTTGAAGGCGTAGATCTCGGACTGGTAGTGCCACCAGTTCTGCAGGCTGTCGGGCACCCACGCGAGCACGCCCGTCCAGCGCTGTCCGCCGCCGCCGATCCAGTCGCGGTCCCAGCCGCCCTTCGTCAGGAACCACCCGGACCACGAGGCCAGGTAGGTCACCGCGGCGACCGGCACGGTGAGCAGGAACGTGACCGGTGCCTGCTGCAGCGCCGCACTGGACGACCAGAACGCCACGCCCGCCCGTCGTCGCAGCATCATGTCGCTGAGGACCGAGTACACCGCGAAGAACGCCAGGAAGTACATCCCGGTCCACTTCGTCGACGACGCCAGCCCGAGCGCGACGCCCATCGCGAGCAGCCACGGTCGCCACCACAGCACCGGGCCCCAGAGCGTGGCCCGTCCGGCCGCTGCCCGCCGGTCGGTCCACCGGTCGAGCTGGCGGGCGGACCAGCGCCGGTCGAGCAGCAGGGCGCCGAAGGCGAGGACGACGAAGAAGGTGACGATGCCGTCGAGCAGCGAGACCCGGGACATCACGATCGCCTGCCCGTCCACCGCCAGGAAGCCGCCGGCGAGCGTCCCGACGAGCGTCGAGCGGAACAAGGACCGCGCGATGACGGCGATCAGGAACACGGTCGCGATGCCGAGCACGGCGACCGTGAACCGCCACCCGAACGCGTTGTCCGGCCCGAACACCAGCATGCCGAGGCCGATGAGGTACTTGCCGAGCGGCGGGTGCGCGATGAACTCGGCGGCGCGGGAGTAGATGTCGGTCTGCCCGCTCGCGAACCGGTCGTCGGTGGTCGGCGCGCCCTCGTCGGTCGGGTTCGCCGGCCAGGTGCCCTCGTACCCGAGATGTACGAGCGACCAGCTGTCCTTGACGTAGTACGTCTCGTCGAACACCAGGGAGTGCGGTCGCCCGAGGTCGACCAGGCGGAGTACCGCGGCCAGCACCGTCACCGCGATCGGGCCGCCCCAGCGCCAGGCGGCGACCCGCCAGCCGACGGACAGCGTGCGCGCCCACCAGTCGTCGAGCCGCGAGCCACGGGGGACGTCCGGCACGGTCTGCAGCGGGTCGGCCAGGTCCGTGGTCACGCGCAGCATCCTACGGAGGCCGCGCACGCGTCGGCTGCGCTGTCCACAGGTCGCAGGCGTGACGACGACAATGGGGACGTGATCGTCCTCGCAGCAACCCCCATCGGCAACCTCGGTGACGCCTCCCGTCGACTCGTGGAGACGCTGTCGAACGCCTCCGTGGTCGCCGCCGAGGACACCCGGACCGCGATCCACCTCATGCGTGCCCTGGGCATCGAGAACCGACCGCGCCTCATCGCGCTGCACGAGCACAACGAACGGGAGCGCGCGGCCGAGGTCGTCGAGCTCGCCCGCGAGGACGACGTCGTGGTGCTCACCGACGCGGGCATGCCGGCGATCAGCGACCCCGGGTTCCCGCTGGTCGAGGCCGCCGCGGCCGCAGGCGTCACCGTCACGGCCGTCCCCGGCCCGAGCGCCGTGCTCACCGCCCTCGCCCTCTCCGGGCTGCCGACCGACCGCTTCACGTTCGAGGGGTTCCCGACCCGGAAGGGCGGGGAGCGGCGTCGTGTCTTCGCGGCGCTCGCCGGGGAGCAGCGGACGATGGTCTTCTTCGAGTCCCCGCACCGGATCGCCGACACGCTCGGGGACATGGCCGCCGGCTTCGGTGCCGACCGGCGCGCGGCGGTCTGTCGTGAACTCACGAAGCTGCACGAGGAGGTCCGTCGCGGCACCCTCGCCGAGCTGACCGAGTGGGCGGCCGACGGGGTCCGCGGCGAGATCTGCGTCGTCGTCGCCGGGGCCACCGGGTCGGGGGAGGACGCCACGATCGAGGACGGTGTCCGCCTCGTGCTCGAGCGCGTGGCCGCGGGAGCGCGGATGAAGGAAGCCGCCGCCGCGGTGGCCGACGCGACCGGGCTGTCGAAGCGGGACCTCTACGAAGGCGCGCTCGCCGCGCGCTGAACCGACCGGGGGGAGTCGGACGGGAGGCCCGTGGCGACGTCGCGACGAGCCTCCTGTCCGGTCATCCACAGGCGGCCGGGAGGCGCGTCGCGCGGTTTCGAGTCGCCTCTAGGATGGTCCGCATGGCCGACGGCAGCTCGTTCTCGATCACCACGCCGATCTTCTACGTCAACGACGTGCCCCACATCGGGCACGCGTACACGGAGGTCGCCGCGGACGTCCTCGCGCGCTGGCACCGGCAGCGCGGCGACGACACCTGGCTGCTGACCGGCACCGACGAGCACGGGCAGAAGATCTTGCGGACCGCCTCGGCGAACGACGTCACACCGAAGGAGTGGGCCGACCGGCTCGTCACCGACGCGTGGAAGCCGCTGCTCGACACGGTGGACGTCGCCAACGACGACTTCATCCGGACGACGGACGAGCGGCACGAGCGGGGCGTGACGGCGTTCCTGCAGAAGCTGTACGACGACGGCTACATCTACGCGGGCGAGTTCGAGGGCTTCTACTGCGTGGGGTGTGAGGAGTACAAGCAGCCGAGCGACCTCGTGCCCGGGACCGGTCCGTACGAGGGCCAGCAGGTCTGCGCGATCCACTCGATCCCGGTGGAGGTCCTGGCCGAGCGGAACTACTTCTTCCGCATGTCCGACTTCGAGCAGCGCCTGCTCGACCTCTACGAGTCGAACCCGCAGTTCATCCAGCCGGAGAGCGTCCGCAACGAGATCGTGTCGTTCGTCAAGCAGGGCCTGCGCGACCTGTCCATCTCGCGGTCGAGCTTCGACTGGGGGATCCAGATCCCCTGGGACTCGGACCACGTCCTCTACGTCTGGTTCGACGCGCTCCTCAACTACGTCACCGCACTCGGCTACGGCACGGAGGACGACGAGGCCTTCCAGCGTCTCTGGCCGAGCGTGCACATCGTGGGCAAGGACATCGCACGGTTCCACGCTGTCATCTGGCCCGCGATGCTCATGGCGGCCGGACTGCCGGTACCGGAGCGCGTGTTCGGCCACGGGTGGCTGCTCGTCGGCGGCGAGAAGATGTCGAAGTCGAAGCTGACCGGCATCGCCCCGAGCGAGATCACCGACACGTTCGGGTCCGACGCGTTCCGTTACTACTTCCTGCGTGCCATCACCTTCGGGCAGGACGGCAACTTCAGCTGGGAGGACATCTCGGCGCGGTACCAGGCGGAGCTCGCGAACGGGTTCGGCAACCTGGCGTCCCGCATCGTCGCGATGCTGAACCGCTACTTCGACGGCGCCGTCCCCGAGCGCGGGGAGCTGACCGAGTCCGACGCCGCGATCGACGCCCTCGCGCAGGCCGTCACCGAGCGTGCCGACGCGGCGATCGAGGCCTTCGCGCCGCACGACGCGATCAGCACCGTCTGGGAGCTCGTGGACGCCCTCAACGGCTACATCACCGAGCAGGAGCCGTGGGCCCTCGCCAAGGACGAGGCGCAGCGTGCGCGGCTCGCGACCGTGCTCGTCACGGCGCTCCGCGGACTCGGGACCGTCGCGGTCCTGGTGTCGCCGGTCATGCCGAAGGCCACCGAGAAGCTCTGGGCGTCGATCGGCGCCGGCGGGTCGATCGCCGAGCAGCGCGTCGACCGTGCCTGGGAGTGGCAGGGCTCCGAGACGGTGACGCCCCTCGCCGCCGGGCTGTTCCCGCGCATCGAGCAGCCGGAGCAGGGCGCCGCGTGACGGACGCGCACGTCCGCGCACGCGGTGGCGACGGTGGTGGGCAGAAGCGGGACCTGACGTACCCGCCGTTGCCGCAGGCCCTGGCGGTCCCGGTGTACGACAACCACACCCACATGGAGATCGCCAACGGCGTCGGTGACGGTGGGGACGGTCCGCTCGAGTACGGCGAGCACCTCGACCGCGCCGCGAGCGTCGGTGTCCGCGGCGTGGTGCAGGTCGGGACCGACCTCGCAACCTCGCAGTGGTCCGCGTCGATCGCAGCCCGTGAGCCGCGCGTCCTCGCGGCGGTGGCCCTGCACCCGAACGAAGCGCCGGTGCTCGACGAGCAGGGGTTGTTGGACGAGCACCTGGCCGGCATCGAAGCGCTCGCGGGGCTGCCGCGCGTCCGGGCGATCGGCGAGACCGGACTCGACTTCTTCCGGACCGGGGACGACGGCCGAGCCGCCCAGGTCCGCTCGTTCGAGGAGCACATCCGGATCGCGAAGGAGTACGACCTCGCGCTGACGATCCACGACCGGGACGCCCACGACGCCGTGGTCGAGGTCCTCGAGCGCGTCGGCGCTCCGGAACGGACGGTCTTCCACTGCTTCTCCGGCGGCACCGAACTCGCGCGGCTCTGCGCCGAACGCGGCTGGTACATGTCCTTCGCCGGGACGGTCACGTTCAAGAACGCGCAGAACCTGCGGGACGCCCTGCACGTGGCGCCGCGGCACCTCATCATGGTCGAGACCGACGCCCCGTTCCTCACACCGACGCCGTTCCGCGGCCGGCCGAACGCGCCGTACCTCATCCCGCTCACCGTGCGGTCGATGGCGGAGACCCTCGGCACCGACCCGTCGACGCTCGCCGAGCAGATCTCGTCCAACACCGAGCTCGTGTACGGCTCGTGGGACGACGAGCCGACCACGGTGGGGGAGTAGTCATGGGTGCCCTCCTCGGTCCGGCGGAGATCCGCGACCTCGCGGCGACGCTCGACGTCACCCCCACCAAGAAGCTCGGCCAGAACTTCGTGCACGACGCCAACACCGTGCGACGCATCGTCTCGGTCGCGGGGGTGACGCCGGACTCCCGCGTGCTCGAGGTCGGTCCCGGGCTCGGTTCCCTGACGCTCGGGCTGACCGAGACCGGCGCTCCCGTGACCGCCGTCGAGATCGACGCCCGGCTCGCCGCGCACCTGCCGACCACCGTCGCCGCGATGCAGCCCGACGCCCGCCTCACGGTCGTCCACCAGGACGCACTCCAGGTGTCCGCCGAGGACCTGCCCGTGGCGCCGACGCACCTCGTCGCGAACCTGCCGTACAACGTCTCCGTGCCGGTGCTCCTGCACCTCCTCGCCACCTTCCCGTCCCTCGTCCGGTCGCTCGTCATGGTGCAGGCCGAGGTCGGCTACCGGCTCGCGGCGGACCCGGGCAGCAAGGTCTACGGGTCCCCGAGCGTCAAGGCCGCCTGGTACGGCTCGTGGCGCATCGCGGGGCAGGTCAGCCGCCAGGTGTTCTGGCCCGTGCCGAACGTGGACAGCGTGCTCGTCGGTTTCGACCGGCACGAACCGCCGGGGGACGAGCAGCTGCGGTCGCGGGTCTTCACCCTCGTCGACGCGGCGTTCCAGCAGCGGCGGAAGATGCTGCGGCAGGCACTGTCCGGCGTCCTCGGTGGCAGCGCCCGTGCGTCGGAGGTCCTCGAGGCGGCGGGCATCGCACCGACCGCCCGCGGCGAGGAGCTCGGGGTCGACGACTTCGTGCGGCTCGGCCGGACCGTCCTCGCGGCCGCCGGCGGCGCCGCGTCCTGACCCCGCCACACCTGGCGGCCGTCCGGCGGAGGATCCGGTCCGCGCTGGGTACGCTCGCTCCATGACCGACGACGTCGTCCGCTCGCACGCACGGGGGATCCCCGCCGAGCGCGTGGTCGCGGCCACCGGTGCCGCGCCGGACGACTGGTACGACCGCCTCGACCGAGCCGACGGGCGCACCATCGGCCACACGGCCATCGCCGCCTGGCTCGTCGGTCAGGGCGTCGACCCCTGGTGGGCGCAGAGCGTCGCCGTCGGCTACGAGCAGTCCCGCGGCCTCCGTGTCCCCGGGCAGCGCTCCGACGGCACGTTCGCCGTCTCGGCCTCACGGCAGGTCGACGGCGACCGGGAGGCGGTGCTCGACCGCGCGGTCGTCGTCGCGGCCGCCGCGTTCGGGCACGGCCCGACCTCGGAGCGCCGGGGTGGGAAGCGTCCCTCGGCCCGGTGGACGTCCGCCGACCGGGAGTCGGTGCTGCTCACGACGGAGGACGGCCCCCGCCCGGGCACCGTCCGGCTGTCGGCGACGCGTGAACGTCTCACCGGGCCGGAGCGGATGCCCGAGGCGAAAACCGGACTGCGGGACCTGCTCGCCGCGGTCTGAGCCGCAGAGCGGGCTCAGTGCTCGCGGCCCGCCATCATCTCGAGGATCTGCTGGTGGGTGCCGTCACGTTCGGCCCACCGGAGCGGCTGGACGTTCTGCACGAGGACCTCCGACGTCCCGCCGGCCTCGATGATCGTCATCACCTCGTCGACGAAGGCGTCGAGGGGCATGCCGCCGAAGTCCGCTCCGCCCATCAGGTCGGTCTGCACGGCCGGCGGAGCGAGTTCGAGCACCTCGACCGCGGTGCCGGCGAGCTGCTGCCGGAGTGCCTGCGTGTACGAGTGCACGCCGGCCTTGGTGGCGCTGTAGGTCGGGGTCGCGGTGAGCGGCACGAACGCGAGCCCCGACGACACCGTCATGACGGTGGCGGCCGGGCGGGTGAGCAGGTGCGGCAGGAACGCGTCGATCAGGCGGATCGTCCCGACCAGGTTCGTCTGGATCGTCTCGAGGGCGTCCTCGATGTGGCCGGGGTCGCGGAGGTCCTCGTTCCGCATGATGCCCGACATCGTCACGAGGGCGTCGAGTCCGGGGTGTGCGGCGAGGACCTGGTCGGCGGCCGCCCGGATCGAATCGGCATCGGCGACGTCGATCTGGACCGTGCCGAGGCCGTGCTCCTCGGCGAGGGAGTCGAGCAGGGCCTGTCGGCGCCCGCCGATGACGACGGTGCTGCCCGCGGCCTGCAGGCGGAGCGCGAGCGCCAGGCCGATGCCCGAGGTCGCGCCGGGGATGAAGACGGTGCTGTTGGTGGTGTCCATGACGACCACGATGCCCGCGCCGTGTCGACGCATCCAGAGCCCGCACATCGGGGGACCGCCGGTCCCTGGTTCCCGGCCGCGCCGAGCAGCAGACTGGACGCATGGACCGTGCCGCCCTCGCCGACTTCCTGCGCCGCCGACGCGAGCTCCTGCGCCCGGAGGACGTCGGGCTCGGTGCCGGCGCTCGTCGGCGCACCCCGGGCCTCCGTCGTGAGGAGGTCGCCGCGCTGGTCGGCATGTCGGTCGACTACTACACGCGCCTGGAGCAGCAGCGCGGACCGCAGCCGTCCGAGCAGATGGTGGCCGCGATCGCCCGTGCCCTCCGCTGCTCCCTCGACGAGCGCGACCACCTGTTCCACCTCGCGGGGCAGAACGCGCCGGTGCGCATGCACCGCGCCGACCACGTGGACCCGGCGATCCTCCGGGTGCTCGACCGGCTGACGGACACGCCGGCGATCGTCGTCAGTCACCTGGGGGAGACCCTCGTCGAGAACCGGCTCGCCGTGGCGCTCCTCGGCACGTCGGTCGGCCTGTCGGGCAACGACCGGTACCAGGCATGGCGGTGGTTCGTCACCGGCACCGAGCTCGACCGGTACGCACCGGAGCAGCACGAACGACTGGGGCGGGTCGTGGTGGCGTCACTGCGGGCGGCGGTCGGTCTCGCCGGACCCGGCGATCGTCGGGCGACCGAACTCGTCGCCGAACTCGAGCGGCGCAGTCCCGAGTTCGCCCGGCTGTGGGCGCTGCACGAGGTCGCCCTCCGCTGGTCGGACAACAAGACGATCATGCAGGCCGAGCTCGGTCGCATCACCGTCGACTGCCAGGTGCTGCACACGGACGACCAGGCACAGGCGCTCCTGCTCTTCACGGCACCGCCGGGGAGCGAGGACGCCCAGAAGCTCGAACTGCTCGGCGTCCTCGGCCAGCAGACCTTCGCCGGTTGACGGCCGGATCGACCTGTTCCGTCGATCTCGACAGGGCCTATGCCGGATGATATTGTGACATGGCAGGACGTCGTCAGACCTCCCGCACCCAGCCGGCGCCCCGCCCTCGAGCGGGGCGTCGTGCGTCCGGGGGGCACCAGACGGCCTCCTCGACTGTGATCGACCGCACTGCCCGCACGATCCGGGCCGTGGCCCGCGCTGCGCGGTGGTCACGTTCCGGCACGGTCCTGTCCCGGTTCAGGAAGTACGTCGCGAAGTCGGCTGCCTGGAGCAGCCGGCTCTCGCGCGACGGGCCGAAGTAGAGCGTGTCAGCGATCCTGGTGAGCGGACCCGCTGTCCATCCGGAGGACACGCCCGTCTTGACGTCCCGCAGGCTGCGCCGCGCTCCGTCGGCGGCGTGGTGGTCGTCGGCGAGCACGAGTCCGAGTTGCTCACTCGGGTCAGCTCCTTCCAGGTGCTCATCGACCGCTTCGAGCACGTGTGCGAGCGTCAGGAGGTGTACCGGACGGGCGTCCGTGACGGGATGAGCGCGGTGTGCACGGAGGTCGATGCCCCGGAACACGAAACTGGCCGTCGACCGGGCGAGCACAGTCGCCGTCGACATGCAGGCCCGCACTCGCACTTGCGGCGGGACGCACCCCCAACCGCTCTTGCCGTGGAACATCTCGACGGCGTGGAACTCGGTCTCCGGGTCGAACCCCGGCACTGACCGCGCGACGTCCGTCGCCGCCGCGTCCAACCCGTCCTCGATCGTCCGGAGCGCTGCCGCGTCGACGATGAGCGCGCCGAAGAAGTAGTAGCGGTCATCACGAGCGGATTCGTCGATGAAGATGAGACGCATCGAGCCAGGATACTGATGTACCAGTGCGTCGATGCGCCGCAGCCGCAACACCACGTCACACACCTGGCAGCCCCCACACGTGCGTGCCTAGGGTGGGGCGGTGAGCACTCCGCGCGTGACCGTCATCCACGAGAACCCCGAGTGGTTCCCGCCGCTCGCCGCTGCCTTCGAGGCCGAGGGCGTCCCGGTGCGGGAGCTCCTGCTGACCGAGGGGCAGATCGACCTCGGCGCCGAACCGGAGCCCGGTGTGTACTGGAGCCGCATGTCGGCCAGCTCGCACACACGCGGGCACGAGCACAGCAAGGAGTACACCCGCGCGGTGCTCGGCTGGCTTGAACGAGCGGGCCGCCAGGTCGTCGGCGGCAGCCACGTGCTCGAGCTCGAGGTCTCGAAGGTCGCTCAGCACGGGCTCCTGCAGCAGGCCGGGTTCGACGTGCCCCGCACCACCGCGGTGTTCGGCACGGCGACGCTCACGCAGGCGGCCGCGGACTTCACGGGCGGCCAGGACGTCCCCTTCATCACGAAGCACAACCAGGGCGGCAAGGGCCTCGGCGTCCGGCGCTTCGACTCGCTCGCCGAGTTCGACGCCTACGTCGACAGCCCGGAGTTCGAGGAGCCGGTGGACGGCATCACGCTGCTGCAGGAGTACCTGACCGCTCGTGAGCCGTTCATCACCCGCGTCGAGTTCGTGGGCGGCGAGTTCGTCTACGCCGTCCGCGTCGACACGAGTGCGGGCAGCTTCGAGCTCTGCCCCGCCGACGCATGCGAGGTCCCGCAGGTCATCGCCGGCGCGGTGTGCGAGGTCCCCGGCACGGAGACCGCAGGAGCGCCCCCGGCGTTCAGCGTCCGGACCGAGGTGACCGCGGAGCACCCGCTCGTGCAGCAGCTCCGCACGTTCCTCGCCGACCAGCGGATCACGATCGCCGGCGTCGAGTTCATGGAGACGACCGACGGTCGGACGGTCGTCTACGACATCAACACGAACACGAACTACAACCCCGCCGTCGAGGAGGCCGCACCGGCCTCGGGCCCGCGGTCGATCGCCCGCTACCTCGGCGGGCTGCTCGACGCGGAGTACGCCACGGCCGCCGCACCGGCGGCGCACGCCTGACCGGCGACACGACACCGCCGCACCACACGGCACCGCCTGACCCACCCACCGGTCTGGAGGCCCGGCTCGCCACCGGAACCGAGCCTCCAGACCGTCATCTCCACCAGCAAGGAACCCCCGTGCGATTCGGATACTGGACCCCGCTCTTCGGCGGCTGGCTGCGCAACGTCGACGACGAGCAGATGCCGGTCACGTTCGACTACGTGAAGCTCCTGGCGCAGCGCGCCGAGCGGATCGGGTTCGACCTGACGCTCGTGCCGGAGCTCAACCTCAACGACATCAAGGGCGTCGCGGCGCCGAGCCTGGAGGCGTGGGCGCTCGCGGCGGCGATCGCGGCGACGACCGAGCGCCTCGAGATCATGGCGGCGATGCGGCCCGGGTACCACCTGCCCGCGGTGACGGCGAAGCAGGCGGCGACGATCGACGACATCTCCGGCGGCCGGTTCACCTTCAACGTCGTGAGCGCCTGGTGGGCGGAAGAGGCCCGTCAGTACGGCGGCATCTTCTCGGAGCACGACGACCGGTACAAGCGCACGGCGGAGTTCGTCGAGATCATGAAGGGGCTGTGGCGCGAGACGCCGTACAGCTTCTCCGGCGAGTACTACGAGATCGAGAACGCCCACCTCGAGCCGAAGCCCCGCGTCACCCCGCGCATCTACGCCGGCGGTGAGAGCGAGGCCGGCAAGGCGAGCATCACGCACTACGCCGATGCCTACGTCACCCACGGCGGCACCGTCGAGGAGCTCCGCACGAAGATCGCCGAGATGCGCCGGCGCCGCGAGGACGCCGGGCTCCCGCCGTTCGAGGCGTTCGGCATGGCCGCGTACGCGATCGTGCGCGACACCGAGGAGGAAGCGCAGGCCGAGCTCGCGCGCATCACCGACGTGCAGCACGGCAAGGCGTACGAGTCCTACCAGGACTTCATCTCGAAGTCGCAGCTCGAGCACGTGCCGTCGCTCGAGGACTACTCGGTGTCGAACCGGGGCCTGCGCCCGCAGTTCGTCGGGACGCCGGAGCAGGTCGCCGCACGGATCCGCGAGTACGAGGAGGTGGGTGTGGACACCCTGCTCCTGCAGTTCTCGCCGCAGCTCGAGGAGATGGAGCGCTTCGGCGAGCAGGTCATCCCGCTCGTGCGTGCGTCCGTCCCCGTGGAGACGGTGTCCTGATGGCCGCCGAGGACGACTGGGCGTTCGAGACCCGGCAGATCCGCGCCGGGTTCAAGGCCGATCCGGGCTTCGGCGGGAACGTGCCGCCGATCGCGCAGACCGCGGCCTTCGTGTACCCGTCCGGCGAGGACGCGGCCGACCGGTTCCTGCTCAACGCACCCGGGCACACGTACTCCCGGGTGAACAACCCGTCGGCTGCGGCGCTGGAGCGTCGGATCGCCGACCTGGAGGGCGGGGTCGCCGCGCTCGCGCTCGCGTCCGGGCAGGCGGCCACGTCGCTCGCCGTGCTCGGGCTCGCCCGTGCCGGGGACCACATCGTGTCGAGCGCGTCGCTCTACGGCGCGACGTACACGCTCTTCGCGTCGACGCTCCGCGACCTCGGCATCGCGTTCACCTTCGTGCAGGACCCGACGGACCTGGACGAGTGGGCCGCGGCCGTCCGACCCGAGACCCGCGCGTTCTTCGGCGAGTCCATCCCGAACCCGCGCGGCGACGTCCTCGACTTCGCCGGGGTGGCGGGCGTCGCGCACGAGGCCGGCGTCCCGCTCATCGTCGACAACACCATCGCGACGCCGTACCTGGTCCGGCCGATCGAGCACGGCGCGGACATCGTCGTGCACTCCGCGACGAAGTACCTCGCCGGGCACGGCAGCGCCATCGCCGGACTCATCGTCGACAGCGGCAACTTCGACTGGGCCGCACACCCGGACGAGTACCCGCAGCTGACGACGACCGAGCACTCGGGCTTCTCGGGTACGAACTTCGCGGAGAAGTTCGGTCGCCGTGCGTTCATCCAGCGCACCCGCTCGAAGCTCTCCGCCGACCTCGGCCCGGCGATCGCACCGTTCAACGCCTTCCTGGTGCTGCAGGGCATCCAGACGCTGTCGCTCCGCATGGACCGGCACGTGTCGAACGCCGCGACGGTCGCGTCCTGGCTCGATGCACACGACCAGGTCGAGCACGTGCACTACGCCGGCCTGCCGAGCTCCCCGTGGCACCACCTGCAGCAGCGGTACGTGCCGAAGGGGCCGTCGAGCGTCCTCGCGTTCGACCTGGCCGGCGGCGTCGAGGCCGGGCGGCGCTTCGTGTCCGCGCTCGAGCTCTTCGACCACGTGTCGAACATCGGTGACGTCCGTTCCCTCGTCGTGCACCCGGCGTCGACGACCCACGTGCAGATGACCCCGTCCGAGCGGGCCGCGGCGGGCGTCGGCGAGGGGCTCATCCGGCTGTCCATCGGCCTCGAACACGTCGACGACGTCATCGCGGACCTGGAGCGCGGCTTCGCCGCTGCGGCGTGAGCCGTCGGACGGGAGGCCCGTGGCGGCGCCGCCACGGGCCTCCCGTCCGGTACGGACGGCGGGTGGACCGACGGGACGGGGATAGGTTGGTCGCATGACGTCGATGCCTGCTCCCGGTCGGGTGCGGACGCGCGCGCCGGGCAAGATCAACGTCCACCTGTCGGTCGGCGCCCTGCAGGACGACGGGTACCACGACGTCGCCACCGCGTACCAGGCGGTGTCCCTGTACGAGGACGTCACCGCCGAGCGTGCCGACGACTTCTCCGTCCGCTTCACCGGGCCGATCGACTCGTCCTCGGTGCCGACCGACGACACCAACCTGGCGCTCCGGGCCGCACGGCTCGTCGCCCGGACCGCCGGACACCGCGGCGGTGTGCGTCTGACGATCGACAAGCAGGTGCCCGTCGCCGGTGGGATGGGCGGCGGCTCGGCTGACGCCGCCGCGACCCTGTTGGCGGTCGACACGCTCTGGGGCACCGGACTCGGACGCGACGAACTGCTGCGGCTCGCCGCCGAACTCGGGGCCGACGTCCCCTTCGCCTTCGCCGGCGGGACCGCCGTCGGGACGGGTCGTGGCGACGAGCTCAGCCCGGCGCTGGCGAAGGGCGAGTTCCACTGGGTGCTCGCACTGAGCGACACCGGGCTCTCCACGCCGTCGGTGTACCGCGCGCTCGACGAGCACCGGGAGCGCTACCGGGCCGACATCTCCCCGGCCCCGCGGACGCCCGTCGTCGAGGCGCACGTGCTCCAGGCGCTCCGGGCGGGCGACGCCGAACTCCTCGCCGAGAACCTGCACAACGACCTGCAGGCCCCGGCCATGCGCCTGCAGCCGGGCCTGGCCGACACGCTCGAGCTCGGGGAGCGCTCCGGCGCCCTGGCCGGTCTCGTGTCCGGCAGTGGTCCCACCGTGGCCTTCCTGGTGCCCGACCGTGACGCCGCGCTCGAGGTCCAGGTCGCGCTGAGCGCCTCGGGGCGCGTGGCACTCCGCGCGACCGGCCCCGTGCACGGCGCCCGCGTCCTGCACTGACACGCTGCCGGCACGACGCGGGCAGGGGACGCGGGGTCAGGAGCGGACGAACTCCGACATGATGACCTTGCCGGTCTGCCAGTTGTGCGCGACGTGGAAGCCCTGCTCCTCGAGCACCGCCTTGAGCTCGGGCCGGATGGTGCGGGAGGTGCCGCCGACGTACCAGACGGTGTCGATGTCGCCGAGACGGGACGGGACGGTCGTCGCGAGGTCGCCGTTCGTGTTCCAGAGGACGCCCTCGTCGGCCCCGTCGGTCGCGACGGCCAGGTCGGTCAGACCCGAGAACGCGTCCGGGTAGGACACCCGGATGACCTCGGCGGTCGTCGTCGGGTGGCGGTAGACGCTGCCGAACACGACGCCCTCGTTGGCGCTCGGGCGGGCGGCGCGTTCGGCGCTGATGATCGCGGCGGCGTGCGCCCAGGTGGACGCCTGCTTCGCCTCGGGGCCCTTGACGGTCACGGCCGTGGGGACCGACAGGACCACGAGCACCGCGACGGCGGCGGCGAGCAGCGCCTTCGGCCGGACCGCGGTGAGCGCGACGGCGACGAGGAGCGCGACGAACGGCAGGCTGAGGGTCGCGTACTTCGGCGAGTACAGACGCTCACCGAGTGCCGTCGCGACGAGGAGCACGGAGGTGGGGACGACGACGAGCGGCAGCGCCACCCGCACGGTCTGCGCCCGGAACAGGGCGCGTGCGGACGGTACCCGGCGGTGCACCTGCACGAGGGCGAGCCCGACGCCGAGGACCATGAGGGACCAGATGACGGCCGCGTACGGGTCGGACGCGCCGAACCAGGCGGTCGACCACACCTGCCCGAGGGTGTCGCGGCTGATGTCCTTGATCCAGCCGACCTGCTTCGCCTGCGAGGACACGACGACCACGAACGGCGCGACCACGGCGGCGGCGATGCCGGCGGCGACGGCCCAGCGGACGAGCACCCGACCGGTGACGAGCGGCGGCCCGGGCGTGCGGCCGTCCCGGGTGACCACGGCCGTCCGCAGCGCGTGCCGTTCGGCCACGAGGGTCCAGGCGAGCGCGACGGCGTGGGCGAGGACCGCGAGCGCCAGGTAGACGTTGCAGAGCACCGCGACGACGGCGAGCACGCCGTAGGCGACCCACCACCCGGCGGCCCGGGGTGCGCGTGACCGGGTGCGGCGGAGGGCCGTGACGCCCACGAGCGTCAGGCAGACCGACAGCGTCGTGATGGTGGCGTAGGGACGTCCCTCGGTCCCCGCCCACTGCACGCGGGGGAGGAGCAGGAAGACGATGCCCGCCGTGATGCCGACCCGTCGTCCGCCGAGGCGTCGGCCGAGGGCGACGACGAGTCCCGCGGCGACCCCGATCGCGAGCGCACTCGGCAGGCGCAACGTGAACGGGGTGTACCCGACGAGCCAGAACCAGACGTGCATCAGGGCGTAGTACAGACCGTGCACGGCGTCGACGGTGTGGAGCTCCGCGAAGAGCTGCGCCCAGGACCGCTGGGCACTCGTGACGGTCGCCGCCTCGTCGTACCAGACGGACGGGACCCACGAGGCTGCCGCGGCGACGACGACGCCCACCGCGCCGATCGTGAGCTCCGGCACCCGGACCGCTGCCGTCGCGGCGGCGGAGACGGCCCCGCGGACGCCGGCACGCACCGGTACCCGGCGGACCGCGTGCGGGACGCCGATGCTGCCGGTACGGGGGGAACTCACGCCCAGCACGGTACCGAGCGCCGCTGGACGGGAACCCGGTGTCGGGCCCTGCGAGACGGTGAGTGTCCACAAGTCGTACCGGGTCGTCCCCGGTCTAGGGTCGTCGTCATGACGCAGCTCCGCATCCGTGACGCCGCGACCTACCTGGGCATCAGCGACGACACCGTGCGGCGGCTCGTCGAGGGCGGCACGTTCACGAGGGCGACCGACCCCGCGGGCAGGGCCGTGGTCGACGGACGGGAACTCGCCGAGTACGCCTCGTCGCGCGGCGACCAGCTCGCCGACCCGTCGGGCGTCCGGAGCTCCGCACGCAACCGGTTCGTCGGCATCGTGACGGGCCTGGTCGTCGACACGGTGATGGCCCAGGTCGAGCTGCAGTGCGGGCCGCACCGGGTGGTGTCGCTGATGAGTGCCGAGGCGGTCCGGGAGCTCGGTCTCGAGGTCGGGTCCGTCGCGGTCGCCTCGGTCAAGGCCACGATGGTGACGGTCGAGGCCGCGAGCCCGGAGACGGACGCGTGAGCACGACACCGGACACGAGCACGGACACGGAGATGGACACAGACACGCCCGTCAGCACCGCGCGTCGGCGCCTCGGGTCACGCACGGCGGCGCTCACCGGTGCGGGGCCGGACGTCCTGGAGCGTCTCGGTCGAGCCCGGGTGCTCGTCGTCGGTGCCGGCGGCCTCGGTGCACCGGTGATCGCCCTCCTGGCCGGCAGCGGGCTCGGTCGGCTGACGATCGTGGACGACGACGTCGTGGACGGGTCGAACCTGTCCCGGCAGACCCTGTTCACCAGCGACGACGTCGGTTCCGCCAAGGCCGAGGTCGCGGCCGCCCGGGCGCGCGCGGTGGACCCCGAGCTCGAGGTCGTCGCGGTCGTGGGACGGTTCCGGCCCGAGCACGTCGCCGGGCACGACGTCGTGGTGGACGCCGCGGACGCCGTCGACGTCACCCGTGCGGTGTCCGACGCCTGCGCGCCGCTCGGGATCCCGTTCGTCTGGGGCACGGTGCTGTCCTGGGACGGCCAGGTCTCGGTGTTCCGGGACGCCGGTCCGGACGGTGTCGACTTCCACGACCTGCACCCCGAGGTCCTGCCGGACGAGGGGTCATGCGCGGTCGACGGGGTCCTCCCGGCACTGTGCGGCGCGGTCGGGTCGGTGATGGCCGCGCAGGTGACGGCCCTCGTCGCGGGTCTCGGCGAGCCCCTGCTCGGGCGGCTCCTCACCGTCGACGCCCGCCGGTGGCGGTGGACCGAGAGTCCCGTCCGACGTGGGCCGGCGTCGCGACGGCCCACGGGCCTCCCGGCCGGGACGGCGGACGCGGACGCGGACGGCGTGACCCGGCCCGCGCGGATCGCCCCGTCCGCACTCGCCGCCCGTCTCGCCGACCCCGCCGACCGGGTGACGGTCGTCGACGTGCGCACACCGGCCGAGTGGGCGACGGGCGTCATCGCCGGGTCCGTGCACCCGGACGCGGTCCCGTCCGACACGGAGGTCGTCGTGACCTGCGCCCGTGGGCCCCGCGCGGATGCGTGGGCACGGACCGCCGGGAGGCCCGTGACCGTCCTCGACGGTGGCGTCGACGCATGGCGTCGGGAAGGGCTCCCGCTCGCATCCGAGTGAGGCGTCGACCGCTGGTGCGGATAGGATCGGCCGTGGACGCCGCACCTGCGGCAGTGTGGAGGGCCGATGCGACGCGCGACCGCACTCGCAGCCGTCCTCGTGCTGGCGCTGACGACCGCCGGGTGCGCGAGCGGTCCCACCGCCGACCGCGCGGGCGGCGGCGTGGAACGGACTCCCTCGAGGACGGTCACGGTGTTCGCCGCGGCATCGCTGCAACGGACCTTCACGACCCTGGGGCGCGGGTTCGAGCGCGCGCACCCCGGCACGACGGTGACGTTCTCGTTCGCCGGCTCGAGCGACCTCGTCTCGCAGATCCGCAACGGTGCCCCCGCCGACGTCCTCGCCTCCGCCGACCAGGCGAGCACCGAGGCGCTCGGGGCCGACCTGCTGGACGGTCCGCCGCGCGCCTTCGCGACGAACACGCTCGAGATCGCCGTGGCGCCGGGCAACCCGCTGCACGTGTCCGACCTCGCGGACCTGACGGCGTCGGACGTGCAGCTCGTCACGTGCGCCGCGCCGGTGCCGTGCGGTGCTGCGACCGCGGCCGTCGAGCGTGCGAGCGGGGTCGAGCTGCACCCGGTCAGCGAGGAGCAGTCCGTCACCGACGTCCTCGGCAAGGTCACGTCCGGTCAGGCGGACGCGGGCATCGTCTACCGCACCGACGTCCAGGGCGCGGGCGGGGACGTGGCGGGCGTCCCGTTCGCCGCTGCTGCGGACGTCGTGAACACCTACCCGATCAGCGTGCTCCGGGACGCGGCAGACCCGACGACCGCTCGGGCGTTCACGGCGTACGTGCTGTCGCCCGCCGGCCAGCGGGTGCTCGCCGCCGCCGGGTTCGGGGAGCCCTGACCGTCGTGCGCCGTGCCACCGCCACCCGTGCCGCCGCCGCCCGCACCACCGCCGACCACGGTGCCGCCGGCCACGGCGCCGCTGGCCGCTCCGGCAGCGTCCGCCGTGCACCGGTCCCGTGGTGGCTGCCGGTGCCGGCCGTGCTCGGCGGCCTGTTCGTCGTCGTGCCGGTGCTCGCGATGGTCGGCCGCGTCGAGTGGGGGTCCTTCGTGGCGCTCGTCACGTCACCCGCGTCCCGGACGGCCCTGGTCCTGAGCCTCGGGACCGCGGCTGCGGCGACCGGGGTGTCGTTCGTGCTCGGCTACCCGCTCGCGGTGCTCTTCGCCCGGTCCCGGTCGCGGTGGATCGGCGTGGCGCGGGCGGTCGTGCTGCTGCCACTCGTGCTGCCGCCGGTCGTCGGTGGGCTCGCGCTCCTGGCCGCGTTCGGGCGGATGGGCGTGGTCGGCGCGTTCCTCGACGAGCACGGACTGCGGATCGCGTTCACCACGGTGGCGGTCGTCATGGCGCAGACGTTCGTCGCGATGCCGTTCCTGGTGTCCGCGATCGAGGGTGCCCTGCGCGTCGAGGGGGACCGCTACGAGCGCGTCGCGGCCACGCTCGGCGCCGGCCCGACCCGGACGTTCCTGACCGTCACGACGCCGCGGGTGCTACCGGGGATCCTGTCCGGCCTGGTGCTCTGCGCCGCCCGGGCGCTCGGTGAGTTCGGCGCGACGCTGACCTTCGCGGGCAGCCTGCAGGGGGTGACCCGGACCCTCCCGCTCGAGGTGTACCTGCAGCGCGAGGTCGACCCGGACGCCGCGGTCGCCCTCGCCCTCGTGCTCGTGGTCGTCGCGGTGCTCGTCATCGGCCTGGCGTCCGTCCGGACCCGCGCGGTGACGCCGTGACCGCCGCCGCAGCCCGGACCGGCCTCGTCGCGCACGTGGTCCGCCACGACCGGGACGTCGACGTCGCCCTGTCCGTCGGACCGGCCGAGTGCGTGGCCCTCGTCGGTGCGAACGGTTCCGGCAAGTCGACCGTCCTCGACGCGGTCGCCGGCCTCCTGCCGCTCGACGGCGGTGCGGTCCGCTCCGACGACCGGGTCCTCGCCGGTGCCGGGCGGGGCCTCCCGGCACACCGTCGCCGCATCGGACTCGTCGCCCAGCGGCCCGACCTGTTCCCGCACCTCTCCGTCCTCGCGAACGTCGCCTTCGGGCCGCGGGCCGCGGGCCGGTCCGGCCGGGAGGCCCGCGCGGCAGCCCGGCACGCCCTGGCCGCCGTCGGGGTGGCCGACCTGGCAGACCGGGCGCCCCGGACGCTGTCCGGCGGGCAGGCGCAGCGCGTCGCGATCGCCAGGGCGCTGGCCGCCGACCCCGCCGTCGTGCTGCTCGACGAACCGACCTCGGCACTCGACGTCGGCGCGCGCGAGGACGTCCGCGCCGCCCTCCGCACGGCCGTGTCCGGTCGGCCGAGCGTCCTCGTGACGCACGACCCGGTCGAGGTGATGGCCCTCGCGGACCGGGTCGTCGTCCTGCAGGACGGGCGGGTCGTCGAGTCCGGCACCCCGGCCGAGGTGCTCGCGCGTCCGCGGAGCGGGTTCGCGGCGGCGTTCTCGGGTCTGGTGGTGGTGCACGGGACCGCGACGGCGGACGGGCTCGTACTCGACCGTGGCTCCGGTGGCGGGGGCCCGCTGGCGTCGGCCGCGCACCACGTGCCTGCCGGTCGACCCGTGTCGGCGGCCTACCACCCGACGGCGGCGGTCGTGACACGGGACACCGGCGTCGGCCCCGGTCTGCCGCGGGTCGTCCGTGCCCTCGAACCGCGGAACGGCCTGGTGCGGTTCCGCACCGACGACCTGTCCGCCGACCTGACCCTGGCCGCGGTCGCGGCGCTCGGGGCGACGGTCGGATCGACGGTGCGGGTGCACGTCCCGCCCGCCGAGGTCACCGTCTGGGAGTCCTGAGCGCGGAGTCCGGCGCCCGTGCGCTGAGCTCCGTGTGCTGAGCTCCGTGTGCTGAGCTCTGGGCGCTGCTCAGCCGCCGGCGAACGGCGGCATCACGTCCACGAGTGCCACCCCGTCGAGCGACGTCGACCGGTCGCGGGTGGTGACCCCGTCGACCAGGTACGAGCACCGCTCCTGCAGCGCGGCCCAGCGCTCGGGGTCGGCAGCCTCGACCTGACGGAGGGCGTCGTCGAGCGAGTCCGCCGTGACGGTCGTGTCGTCGATGCCGACCGCGGCACGGGCGGCGGCGAAGAAGCGCAGGGTGGTCATGTCCTCATCCTCCGATCGCGCTCATGCCCCGGGTCGGGTGCACGAGGCCGTCGGTGTCGTCGCCGTGGTCGCGGGGCTTCGCCCACATCGCCCGCCGCCAGCGGTCCAGGACGTCGGCGTCGTCGGCGCCCGCGCGTAGGGCACCGAGCAGGTCGGTCTCGTCGTCGGAGAACAGGCAGCTGCGGACGTGACCGTCGGCGGTGAGCCGGGTGCGCGTGCAGTCGCCGCAGAACGACTCGGTGATGCTCGCGATGACCCCGACCGTCCCGAGGTCGGCGCCGGTCGCCCGGGACCGCACCCGGTACCGCTCGGCCGGAGCGCCGTTCCGCGGGGCGTCGTCGGGGGTCAGGACGTGGTCAGCGCTGAGCAGGTCGCGGATCTGCGCGGCCGTGATCATCGTCGTGGCGTCCCAGGCGTGCCCGGGGTCGAGCGGCATCTGCTCGATGAACCGCAGCTCGTGGCCGCGCTCCAGGCACCACGCGAGCAGCTCGGACGCCAGGTGGTCGTTCACCCCGCGCAGCAGGACCGCGTTGATCTTCACCCCGAGGCCGGCGTCGGCCGCGGCGGCGATCCCCTCGAGGACGCGGTCGAGGAACGGGCGCCGGGTGACCTCGGCGAAGACGTCCGGGTCCACGGTGTCGAGCGAGACGTTCAGTCGGTGGAGTCCGGCCGCTCGCAGCGCTGCCGCGCGACCCGCGAGTCCGATCGCGTTCGTGGTGAGGGACAGCTCGAGGTCGGGGTGGGCCGCCGCGCACCGGGCGATGACGTCGACGAGGTCCTTGCGGAGGAGCGGTTCACCGCCGGTGAAGCGGACCTTGCGGATGCCGAGCTCCCGCGCCCCGAGGCCGACGAGCCGGGCGATCTCGTCCGCGGACATGAGCGCTGCGTCGGGCGCGAAGGGCAGACCCTCGGCCGGCATGCAGTAGGTGCAGCGGAGGTTGCAGCGCTCGGTCAGGGACACCCGCAGGTCGACGGCGTACCGGCCGAACCGGTCCACCAGGCCCGGGTCGCCGTCGGGCCGGGGCGGGAGGCCCGGATGCTGTGCGACCAGGGGGTGCACCGCGGTGTCCGTCGCTCCCGGGCGCACACGGCTCATCAGACCCGTCGAGGGGAGCATCTGGGCCGGCATGTCGTCAGGATACGTCGCGGGGACCGCGGCTCGCGTCTCCGGCGGGCACCGGGGCTCCCGGACTCCGGCCGAGCATGCGGTCCCGCCACCGGAGCCAGTCCTCGCGGCGCGTGCGGACGAGGGTGACGACGAGCACGACCGCGATCGCGGCGAGCAGCCACCACCGGTAGGCGACGACCGACGGCCACACCCCGCGCAGCGCGATGGCGAGCGTCAGGGACAGCCACTCCCACCGGCCGGAGAGCACCACGAACGGGATGAGCAGCAGCGCGTACCAGGGGTAGCGCGGCGTCACCGCGAGGAAGGTCACGCCGATCATGAACACCTGCCCGGACCACGGGTTCGCGGGGTCCGACAGCCGCCAGGCGATGACCGCCGCGACGAGGACGATCAGGCCCACGGCGATCGTCGCCGCGTCGCCGGGCAGGACCTCCGCCACCAGGGCGAAGCGCGAGCCGTCCTCGTAGCCCTCCTCCGACAGGTAGCCCGGCAGGTACCCGAGCACCTTCGGCCCGGTCGAGAGCACGTACGGCACGTAGAGCAGCCCGAACACGGCGACGCCGACCGGGATCGCCCCCCAGCTCCGCCACCGGCCGAGCAGTGCGGGGTAGACGATCGCCGGGATGAGCTTCGTCGCCGTCGCGGCACCGAGCGCGATGCCGCCCCAGATCGGCCGACCGAAGGCCACGAGCACGGCACCCGCGGTGGCCAGAGCGGCCCCGACGACGTCGACGTGCGAGTTCGTCACGGCCTCGGCGGCGACGAGCGGTGACCAGGCCCACAGCGCGGCCCACCACGTCGGTCGGCCGGTCCGACGGAGGACGACGAGCAGGCCGACCGTGACGCCGAGCGAGACGAGCAGTCCAGCGACCTGGAACGGCATGTACTGCGCCGTGGCCGGCACGAAGACCCGGACCAGGGCGAACCAGAGCTCGGCCATCGGCGGGTAGATCGTCGGGACGTCCGGACGGTTGATCGCCGTGCAGTGCCCGAGCGCGCCGTCCCCGAGTCCGCGGTACCGCGGCTCGAGCGGCTTGCACGTGCCGTCGACCTTGTCCGGGAACAACCACTCCGGGCGGAGACCTGCCAAGGCCTCGGACTGCGGCGTGTGCGCGTAGGGGGACACGCCCGCGTGCTGCACGATGCCGTCCCAGGCGTAGCGTGCGGAGTCGGTGCTCGTGTTCGGCGGGCCGACGAGGGCCGCGATGCCGACCACGACCGCCCCACCGAGCACGATCCGCGTCACGAGGTGCGGCGGCACGAACCTGAGCGCCAGCACGGAAGCCGCGAAGACCGTCCAAGCGATGAGCGTCCAGGTGACGAATGGAGAGCGATGACCCTCCCGGAGGAACCCCAGATGCGTGACACCCACGGCGATCACGGTGCCGAGCGCGAGCACGCCCACGACGGCGAGCAGCGTGGCGACGAGCCCGGTCGAGGGTCGGCGGCCGGGGCGCAGTCGTTCGCTCATGGTCCGTCGAGGCTAGCGGGCGTCCAGCGCCTCCTCCTGGACGCACGGAGCGTGATGGCGTCGCCGAACCGCACCGCGCGCTCGGCGGTCGTCACCGGTCGGCTGCTCGGGATCGCGTTCCTCGTCTGCTTCGCCACCGGGGTCTACAGCCACCTGCTGCAGGAACCGCCCGGGTGGATGCGCTTCCCGACCCGGCCGGTGCAGCTCTACCAGGTCACGCAGGGCCTGCACGTCACCGCCGGCATCGCCGCGATCCCGCTGCTGCTCGCCAAGCTCAACGTCGTCATGCCGGCGCTGCTCCAGACACCGCCCGTGCGTGGTGTCCTGCACGGGCTCGAGCGGCTGTCGATCGCGGTGTTCGTGGCGGCCGCGCTCATCCAGGTCGTGACCGGACTGCTCAACACCTTCCAGTGGTACCCGTGGCCGTTCCCGTTCCGGCAGGTCCACAACGCCCTCGCGTACGTCCTCATCGGCTCGCTCGTGCTGCACATCGGCACGAAGCTGCGCATCATCACGCGGTACTGGCGCTCACGGGACGCGTTCGACGAGCACGGTCGGTTCGTCGTGGACGAGACGGTGGGCAGCGACCTGCCCGACCCGACCCTGCAGGCCCGTCCCGGCCTGGAGGCCCGCCCTCCCGCCGCCGCGACGTCCCGCGGGTTCGTCGGTCGCCTCCACCGCTGGATCGACGGCGCTCCGCCGGTCGCGGACCGTGCGGCACCGGACCCGGCCGCCGACGCCGACGCCGAAGGCGGGCGCCAGCGTCTCGCCCGCCGCGGGTTCATCGCGGGTGTCACGGCGGCCACGGCCGGCGTCGTCGTCCTCACGGCCGGCCAGTCGTCGGTGCTCGCCGAGCCGTTCAACGTCTTCGCTCCCCGTCAGCGGCACATCGGGCAGAACGGGCTGCCGGTGAACCGGACGGCTCGCGCCGCCGGGGTCCTCGCCACGGCGACCGCCGCCGACTGGGCCCTCACCGTCGCCGGCCCGGCGGTCAGCCGCACGTTCTCACGCGCCGAACTCGTCGCCCTGGGTCAGGCCGAGGCGCGGCTCCCGATCTCGTGCGTCGAGGGCTGGAGCCAGATGGCGAGCTGGAAGGGCGTCCGAATGCGCGACCTGCTCGCGGCGGTGCAGTCCGACCCGGACGTACGCGTGCGGGTGACGAGTCTGGAGCAGCACGGCGGATACCGGGTGATGGAGATGGGGCCGGAGTACACCGCCGACCCGACCACCCTGGTGGCCCTCGAGCTCAACGGTGCGACGCTCGACCTGGAGCACGGGTTCCCGGCGCGGATCATCGCCCCCGGACGACCCGGCGTCCTGCAGACGAAGTGGATCGAACGGATCGAGGTCATCGCATGAGCGCGGTCCCCACCGCCGAGCGTCCCGACCGGCGGATCCGGGTGGCGCGGACCGTCCTCGTGGTCGTCGGCGTGCTCGTCATCGCCTTCGGGGCGTGGGTCCTGCTGACCTCGGTCCGGACGGACCGGATCGGCGGCCTGCTCGTGTGGCTGCTCGCCGCGGTCGTGCTCCACGACGCCGTGCTGTCGCCGTTCGTGCTCGCCGTCGGCGCGGGGCTCCGTCGGGCAGGGCGCACGCTCCGCACGTGGGTGCTCGTGGTCGTGCAGGCCGCGGTCGTCCTCGGCAGCGTGCTCGCGCTCGTCGCCGTGTCCGAGATCGTCGCGAAGTCGCAGGGCACAAAGAACCCCACGGTCCTGCCGTTCGACTACACCGCGCGGCTGCTCGTCGTCGAGGGGGTGTTCGCCGCCGTCGTCGTGGTCGTGCTCGTGGTCGGCGTGGTCACCGCTCGGCGTCGTCCGGACGATGCTGTGGTTGCAGCGACAACCTCTCCGTAGGATGAGCGGCATGACCGACGACACGCCCTGGCTCTCCCGTGAGCAGCTGCGTGCCTGGATGGGGTTCGTCGCCGTCATGGAACTCCTGCCCGCAGCGCTCGACCAGCAGCTCCAGCGCGACGCCGACCTGACGCTCTTCGACTACATGGTCATCGCGATGCTGTCCGAGCGGGACTCCCGCACCCTGCGGATGTCGGTCCTCGCGTCGGCCACGAACGCGTCCCTCCCGCGCCTGTCGCACGTCGTGTCGCGCCTCGAGAAGCGTGGGCTCGTCGCCCGGTGCCCGTCCTCCGAGGACCGCCGCGCCACCGACGTCCGGCTCACCGACGCCGGCTTCGACCACATCGTCGCCGCCGCGCCGGACCACGTCCGCACCGCCCGTCGTCTGGTGATCGACGCGCTCACCGACGAGCAGGTCGCCGAGCTCGACACGATCTCCCGCGTGCTCCTCGCCCGGGTCGACCCCGAGGGCCGGTTCGCCGCGGTCAGCGACATGCCCGGCGGGGACGGAGCCGGTGCGGAGGGCGCGTCCTGCGACGAGGTGGTCGCCGCCACCGAGATGTGCGAGGCGCGGATGACCGGCACCGCCGATGACTCCCTGCCGAGCACCGTCGACGGCATCGGGTACCGCGCGGCCACCGCCGACGACCTGCCGCTGCTCCGCCGGGCGACCCTCGACGCGATGAACTGGTCGGGGGAGCGGTTCGCCGACGCCGACCTCGACCGGCCCGAGTTCGCCCACTACTCCGCCGCGTTCGACCCCGAGCGGCCCGGTGCCGCCGACCTCGGGGTCGTCGCGACCGACGACGACGGACCGGTCGGCGTCGCGTGGGCGGTGCACCTGCCCGCCGAGGACCCCGGGTACGGGTTCGTCGCCGAGGACGTCCCCGAACTCACCCTCGCCCTCGACGCCCGGGCACGCGGCCGCGGGATCGGCTCGGCGCTGCTCACCCGGCTCGTCGCCGCGGCGCGCGACGCCGGATGGCCCGGGATGAGCCTGAGCGTCGAGGACGGCAACACCGGTGCGCGCATCCTCTACGAACGAGCGGGGTTCCGGACCGTCGGACGGAACGGCGACTCGGACACCATGCAGCTCGTCCTCTGAGCGGCGGACGGGGCACCGCACGCCGATAGGCTCGCCGGTATGAGCCAGGCCGCCGACTCCCCGTCCGAGACCTACAGCTACCTCGGACCGGCGGGGACCTTCACCGAGGCGGCACTCAAGCTCGTCGAGGCCGCCGCCGGGAAGCCCTGGCGGAGCGTCAACAACGTCGGCGAGGCGCTCGACGACGTCATGACCGGCCGCTCGGTCGGAGCCGTGATCGCGATCGAGAACAGCGTCGACGGCGGCGTGAGCGCCACGCAGGACGCCCTCGCCCGGATCCCCGGCGTGCGGATCGTGGGGGAGTACCTCGTCCCGGTCGACTTCGTGCTCGTCGCCCGCCCCGGCACGTCCCTGTCGGACGTCCGCACCGTGAACGCCCACCCGGTCGCCTACGCCCAGACGCACCACTGGCTCGAGGCGAACCTGCCGGGCCACGGGCACATCCCGGCGTCCTCGAACGTCGCCGCGGCGGCCGTGCTCCTCGACGACCACCCGACCGCGGACGCCGCCGTCGCCCCGCCCGGCATCACCGACCACTACGACCTCGCCGTGCTCGCCGACTCGATCGGCGACAACGCGAGCGCCGTCACGCGGTTCGTGCTCGTCTCGAAGACCCTGGCGATCCCGCCGCGGACCGGGTCCGACAAGACGAGCGTCATCGTCGAACTGCCCGCGGACCACCCTGGTGCCCTCGTCGACATGCTCGAGCAGTTCGCCACCCGGGGCATCAACATGGGGTTGCTGTCCTCGCGTCCGATCGGCGACGAGCTCGGCCGCTACCGGTTCGTCATCGACCTGGACGGCCACGTCCACGACGAACGCGTCGCGGACGCCCTGCTCGGTCTCCGCCGGTTCAGCCCGCGTGTGACCTTCCTCGGCTCGTACCCGCGTGCGGACGGCCTCCGGTCCGAGGTCTCACCCCGCTACTCCGACCAGGCCTTCGTCGAGGCGCGCGACTGGCTGCGCGCGATCGTGAGCGGGGAGCCGGACGCGGGCTGAGCCTCCCGTCCGACACCCCCGCGCGCGGTCAGCGGCGGCGGGTCGCCCGCGTCTGGTCCTCGGGTCCGGCCACGCGGACCGTCAGACCGCCCGCGTCGATCTTCGCCCGGAAGGCGCGGACCTCGCCCACCGGGTCGCCGTCGATCTCGAACTCCTCGGCACGCTCGAGCCGCGCGGTGAACTCCTCGCCGCGCAGGTAGCGCAGCGGACGCTCGTCGCGGGTCTTCGTGACGATGGTCTTGCCGATCTCGGTCTTGCCGAGCGCGGAGCGACGGAAGCGGCGGAGGATCGCGTTCTCCCAGAACACGCGGGCCCCGATCCGGACCCAGCCGAAGAACCCGTGCGGACGCATCACGACGACGTCGAAGTAGCCGTCGTCGATCTCGGCGTCCGGCAGCAGGGTCGCGCCGGCCTGCAGCATGCCGCAGTTGCCGACGATGAGCGAGTGGGCGCGGACCGACCGGGTGCTCTGGCCGTCCAGGCGGTAACGGAACTCGATGGCGTCGGAGTCCCGCAGCGACCGGACCAGCGAGTCGACGTACGCGAGCCAGCCGACCTTCTTCTTCAGGTCGTCGTTCGTGTTCACGAGCATCCGTGCGTCGAGCCCGAGGCCGGCCATCACGAGGAAGCCGAACTGCTCACGCGAGCCGTCGGGGCGCTCGACGTGCACCGTGCCCATGTCGATCTCGCGGTCCTCGCCGTGGAAGATCGTGTGCGCGCTGGCACCGAGGTCGTCGATCGGCGCGGGGATGTTGCGGGCGAGCAGGTTGCCCGTGCCGCTCGGCAGCAGGGCGAGCGCGGCGTCGGACCCGTGCACGACCTCGGCGACGGCGCGGACCGTCCCGTCACCACCGGCAGCGGCGATGACGTCCGCACCGGCCTCGAGTGCCTGCCGCGCCATGCCGCCGCCCGGGTCCTCCTCGCTCGTGGCGTACCACTTGGTCTCGGACCAGCCGGCCTCGCGCTGGTACCGGTTCACGGTGCGCTTCAGGGTCGGCAGGTGGACCTTGACGGGGTTGTAGATGACTGCGGCGGTGCGCTGGTCCGTGGCAGGGGCGTCCTCCGGCACGGCGGTGGCTTCCGAGGGCGTCGACATGCCGTCAACGCTACCGGGCACCGGCTGCGCGGTCCGGAACGTGACCACGTCCGGGACGGGAGCGCGGGTCGATCCTGTGCCGGGCCTCCCGACCGGTGCGTCCACCGATCGGCCACCGGGTCCCCGGTAAGCTGGGCCGGTGATCGACCCCCAGCTGTTGCGCGACGAACCGGACCTCATCAAGGCCTCGCAGGCGGCGCGCGGCGCCTCCGTCGACGTCGTCGACCAGGCCGTCGCCGCGGACGCAGCGCGACGCAGCGCCATCACCGCGTTCGAGGCGCTCCGCGCCGAACAGAACGCGTTCGGCAAGACCGTCGCGAAGGCCCCGAAGGACGAGAAGGCCGCGCTCGTGCAGCAGGCGCAGGCGCTCGCCGCGAAGGTCAAGGAGGCGCAGGCCACCGTCACCGCCGCCGAGGACACCTTCAACTCCGTCGTCCGCGCCATCCCCAACGTGGTGCTGCCGGACGTGCCCGCCGGTGGCGAGGACGACTTCGTCACCCTGCGCACCGTCGGCACGAAGCCGTCGTTCGCCTTCGAGCCGAAGGACCACGCCGACCTCGGTGAGTCCCTCGGCATCATCGACATCGCCCGCGGCGTCAAGGTCTCCGGCTCGCGGTTCTACTTCCTCAAGGGGATGGGCGCCCGCCTCGAGATCGCGCTCATGTCGCTCGGCCTCGACCGCGCCGTGCAGCACGGCTTCGAGCCTCTGATCACGCCCACCCTCGTGCGCCCCGAGACGATGGCCGGCACCGGCTTCCTCGGTGAGCACGCCGCCGAGGTCTACCGGCTCGAGGCCGACGACCTGTACCTGACCGGCACGAGCGAGGTCGCCCTCGCCGGGTACCACGCGGACGAGATCCTGCAGTTCCCGTCCGAGGACGACCCGGCCCTCCGCTACGCCGGTTGGTCGACCTGCTACCGGCGCGAAGCCGGGTCGGCGGGCAAGGACAACCGCGGCATCCTCCGGGTGCACCAGTTCAACAAGCTCGAGATGTTCGCCTACGTCCACCCGGACCAGGCCGACGCCGAGCACCAGCGGCTCATGTCGTACCAGGAGTCGATGCTGCAGGACCTCGGGCTGCACTACCGCGTGATCGAGACCGCCGCGGGTGACCTCGGCACGAGTGCTGCGCGGAAGTATGACCTCGAGGCATGGGTGCCGACGCAGGGCACTTTCCGCGAGCTGACCTCGACGTCGAACTGCACGACGTTCCAGGCCCGCCGCCTCGACATCCGGTACCGCACCGAGAGCGGCAAGACCGCGCCGGTCGCGACCCTCAACGGCACGCTGGCCACCACCCGCTGGCTCGTCGCGATCCTCGAGACGCACCAGCAGGAGGACGGCTCGGTCGTCATCCCCGAGGTCCTCCGGCCCTACCTGGGCGGCGTCGAGGTGATCGAGCCCCGATGAGCTCCTCACGCGGCTTCGTGGACGGGTCCGACGCGGCATCGGGCCGGGACGCCGCTGCGCCCGCGCGGGTGAAGCGCTGGCTCGTCGCGCTCGACATCGACGGCACGACCATGCGCGAGGACGGGGTCATCACCGACACCGTCATCCGGGCCGTCCGCGACGCCGAGGCCGCCGGGCACGAGGTCATGCTCTCCACCGGCCGCAGCGAGGGCATGACCGTCCCGCTGCTCGAGCAGCTCGGCATCGAGCCGCGGTACCTCGTCTGTGCCAACGGCGCGCTCACGCTCGAGCGCACCCCCGACGGCGAGTACGAGCGCGTCCACGTCGAGACCTTCGACCCGACCGAGGTCCTGCAGACCATCCGCGGGGCCCTGCAGAACGGTGCGTACGGCGTCGAGGACGAGACCGGCCACTACCTGCTGTCCGGCGACTTCCCCGACGACACCATGACCGGGTCCGGCGACCACGTCGACTTCGAGCAGCTGCTCGGGGTCCGCGCCACCCGCGTCGTCGTCATCTCCCCGGAGCACGGGCTCGAGGAGTTCCTGCAGATCGTCGACCGGATGGGCCTGCACAAGGTCTCGTACACCGTCGGCTGGACGGCCTGGCTCGACATCGCGCCGGAGGGTGTCACGAAGGCGACCGCGATGGAGCGGGTCCGCGAGTGGCTCGACATCCCGCGCTCCCGTGTCTTCGCGGCCGGTGACGGACGCAATGACATCGACATGCTGCGGTGGGCCTCCACCTCGGGCCGCGGTGTCGTGATGGGGCAGGCGCCGGACGACGTCGTCGACGCCGGCAGCGAGATCACCGGTGGCGTCACCGACGACGGGCTCGCGGCGGCGCTCGACACCCTGCCCCGCTGAGGCGCGCGCGGGCGCTCCGCCGCCGGACGGGAGGCCCGGTAGACTGCTCCGGACGCGGTCACGTCTCGCCACGTGGTCGCGTCACGGAGGGTTGTCCGAGTGGCCGATGGAGCCTGTCTTGAAAACAGGTGGGCAGAGATGTCTCGTGGGTTCGAATCCCACACCCTCCGCCACTACTCCGCGCCCCTGCGCCCCCGGAGGTCTCGGGATGCGAGGGGTTTCTTTGTTCGCAGCCGCACCTCTGCCCACATCTTGCCCACAACTGTTTGCGTGAGGCCGCTATGGATCCGGCCGCGACAACGTCAAGGTCGTCTTCGAAGAGCGCGAGACTTCTGCCTCGACGGCAACGCTCTCACCATCTCAGGCCGAGGAGACGACGCGAGAATGACCGTCGCCGGCCGCGGCGTCACGGCCACCAGTCACGTTGACCGGGCTTGCCGCTAAAACCATTCCCGCCGCGCAGAAGGCGCAGCCGCTCGACACCAACACCATCGGCAGCGACGACACCCGCTCGACCACCACCAGTCACGCGGAAATCCGACTCTGACCCACGCCGGCGCCAAGAAGCACGGCACGATCATTCTCACGCGTGACGGCGGTCTCACGCTGTCCGCGCTTCGGCGGCTCGTCCCGTACGGGTCAGCTGAGCTCGTCCGTAGTGAGCTCTACGAGTTGACGCTGTCCGACCAGCATGCTGAGGCATCGCGTGAGGCGCAGGCAGCGCGGCTAACCAGCGCTTCCAAGGACCAGGTTCCACGCGAGCGCGACTAAGTCTGACGCGTCAGCCACACGACTCAGGTGTGCCGCCCGTAGAAGTCGGGCCTGGCGTACTGGATCGCGACGCGCCACCGAGGAGATCGTCAGTGCCTGCCGATAGAGTGCATCATTCAGTACAACGAGTCCTCCGCTGGACTCACCTCGTCTGTCAGAGAAGGACTCCAATGCCGCTGCTTTGGGTTGAAGCTCGGAAGCAGGCCGATCTCCTGCGCCGCGAGTTCGCGGACCGGCGTGGCTTTGTAGATCCGTATGCTATTTGTGAAGCACTCGGTATCAGCGTTTTGACAACGGAGTTGCCACCGAAGGTTTCCGGAATGATTGTCAAAGAAGCTGAAGAAGATGCTGAAGTTCTTATAGCGAGTCAAGAGCCGGAGCCGCGTCAAAGGTTCACGCTTGCTCACGAGCTGGGTCATTTCATCGAGCGGACACGGCTAACGCAAGATCCAGAATTCTCGTTCCGAGATTCACGATCAACCAAGTATACCCTTCATGAGTTTTTTGCCGACGAGTTTGCCGGCGCTTTGCTGATGCCAAATCCGCAATTCAGTATTGATGTCGAGCGAATGGACGATGTTGCGCTGGCGAAAAAGTACGGGGTCTCGCCCGCAGCTGTCGAGAAGCGGCGCGTCCGTCTCGAAAAAAACCCGGACCGAGGCTAAGCTTCAAAATGCGGAAGTAGCTGACGTCCAAAAAGATGTCAGGCTCGATCGCGAAGACCAGCGATTAGTGAACGACCTCAAGGGTGCGCGGCTTATTCAAGCCCAGGGTTTCCGGACCGTGTTGTTCTATGTTGCTCTCAGCATGGCTGCCCTCTGCATCCTCACAAGTGTCGCTTTGGTAGTTGGTATGGTATTTCTCGGCTACGGAAGGCCCCTGGGTAAGATGCTCTCGCCAACCATCGTGGTAGCGTTTATTTCCGGGCTCACGGTTGAGACGGTCAGTTTGCTTGTGGTCATCTCGCAGTACCTCTACCCGAAAGACCAAGGGGTCGAGTAGGCCGGTCGTCTAAGGCGGGTGAGGCGCACCCCTCGCCGGGGGTGGTGGTAACCTCCGGATAGTAGTTCGCATCCTGCGTGTGCCATCTCTGTTTTTTGCCGGATAGAACCCCTGGTCAGTGCCCCTTTCGGGCCTACTACAACGAGTTCGACGACAAGTTCTCGTGCTCTTAAAGCATGGAGACCGGCACGGGTCGACCGCCGTGCAGTCGAGCACATCCTCATCCAACTGATCCCGTTCGAGCTTGCGGAGTTCAACGCGACGGCGCGCGGACATCAGTCGTTCACGACATGCCTAGACCCAGCCGGCTTAGAGGGTCGCCACAGGGCAACCTTCGCGCTGAGCCCTCGTTCTCGCGGAAGCAAGCCCTGCACATCCCTGGCCCGTCACGAAGCACGTTGCTCGCGGTGTAGCGAGCCGCAACCGGCATGCTCTCCTTCGGGATATGAAAGACGAGGAGCGACAGCACGCACAGGCAGTTCGAGACGGCATTACCCTCACGGACTTCGACGGTCAAGACCACCACCTGTCGCCGGACGATGGTCGAACTCGGTTCGATGTGCGTCATCGCCCCTACCTCGACAAGCTACGCAGCTACGTCAGACTGAACGGGCCGACAGCCTGCTGAAGCGACGGGAGCTGTTTCGCCGACTAGCGCAAGTGACTAGCGTGGCCGAACGGGCCCTCGACGTCCTTGAGTCGACGCAAAACCGCAACGCCGGGAAGCCGCGTGAGGAGTTGAGGACGGCGCTCGACGGAGTCGACTTCCTCCCGTCAAGTGGACGTACGACCTGAGAGCCCCGCGGCTGCCCACGATTCACCCACAACCTCTAGGAACTGAGGTGACGCCAGGCGACCCGCACAAGCGCCTGGGGATCGTTCGAATTCCACACCCTCCGCACCGCTGAGCTGGCTTTCGGATGTTGCGGAGAGTGTTCGACAATGGCGATCCAGTCTCCTCTCCGACCCCGCAGCGCGGCCGCTCGCACCTACCTCCCCGCGGACGACACCCGAGACGATCTGGTCGACTTCGCTCGACAGCTCCGTGAGGACTACGGTGTGACTCAGCATGCGGGCGCAGCGCTCCGTGCGCCCGACGGCTCGATGAGATCGATCCCGGAGGAGATCTTCGAGGTGCTGGAGCAGGTCGCCGACGCGCTTGCGAGTGGCAGCGGTGTGACCGTGGCGCCGAACGACGTGCAGATGACCACGCAGCAGGCCGCCGACTTCCGCGGGGTGCCGCGTCCGACGTTGATCAAGTACCTCGAGGACGGCACCATCCCCTTCGACAAGCGCGGTCGGCACCGCCGCGTCTTCCTCCGCGACATCGTCGCGTTCCAGGAAGAGTTCCGCGTGAGCAGGAAGGCGGCTCTGCGTGACATGGCGCGGACCAGCCAGTCCCTCAAACGGCAGCAGACCGGGCCATCGGGTGCCTGAACGATGGCGTTCCTGCGTTCTTGGATGCCTGCACGCTGTACGGCATCCGGCTGACGGACCTCCTCCTCAGGCTGGCGGACGCTGGTGCGTTCCGTGCGCTTTGGTCGGACGAGGTGCTTGAAGAGGTGCGTCGGGACGTCATTCGGTCGGGGGTCGACGAGGCTGCCATCGACCACCGGCTCAGTTCTTCCCCGACGCCCTCGTCACGGGGTACGAGCCCCTTACCGCGTCGATGACATGCGATCCGAAGGACCGGCATGTCCTCGCAGCGGCAATCCGATCCAAGGCAGACGTCCTCGTGACCTTCAACGTCAGGGACTTCCCGGACTCCGCGTTCGAGTCGTTCGACGTGGAAGTGGTCCATCCGGATGGCTTCCTGCTCGACCAACTCGACCTGTTCCCGGGTCTCGTCACGCGCGTCCTCCGCGAACTGGCCGAGGCCTACGTCGACCCACCGGTGTCGATGGACGACGTCCTGGACACTCTCCGGCGTGCTGGCGTTCCAGGATTCGTGGCGGACGTCAGGCGTCATCTCTGAACCTCCGAGCCGCGGACAGGCTCGACCCTCCCTAGGCCCTGGCAGGGCCCCGGGACCGTCCGCAGCGTCGACCTAGCGTCGAGGCATGGACATCACCACTCGCTCAGTCGTCATCGTCGGTGCCACCTCCGGCATCGGCCTCGAACTCGCCCGGCGCTTCCGGGACGCCGGCAGCTCGGTCGTCATCGGCGGCCGCCGGACCGACCTGCTCGACCAGCTCCGTGCCGAGGGCTTCGGTACCGTGGCGGTCGACGTCACCGACACGGCGTCGGTTGCGGCCGCACGCGACTCCGTGCTCGACCTCCTGCCCGAGCTGGACACCGTCGTCACGATGTCCGGCATCGGGCTCCCCGAGGACCTCCGCGACCCGGCGCACTTCGCCGACGCCGAGCGGACGATCGACGTCAACGTGCTCGGCACCATCCGGGTCGTCGACGCCTTCACCCCGCACCTGCTCGCGCAGGGAAGCGGCACGATCGTCACCGTGAGCTCGGGCATCGGCTTCCTGCCCTTCCCGCTCATGGCCTCGTACGGTGCCTCGAAGGCGGCCGTCCACGCCTACAGCGAGGCGCTCCGTGCACAGCTCGCCGGGACGGGTGTCGACGTCGCCGAGCTCGTGCCGCCGGCGGTCGCCACGAGCATGGGGACCAGCAACCCGAACGCGCTCGACCTCGGGGCGTTCGGCGCCGAGGTGATGACGCTCCTGGCACAGGACCCGACGCCGCACGAGGTCCTGGTGCAGGGTGTCCTCATGCACCGGTGGGCGGAACGCGACGGCACCTACGACGACCTCGTCGCGCAGCGGTCGCGCGCGCTCGCGACGCTGCCCGGCCGGACCGGGACGGCCGCATGACCGCAGGCGGAGGCCCGGACGACGCCCCGACGAACCTGCTCGGCGCGTACCTGCAGGCACGACGTGGGCTCGTGACACCCGAGCAGGCCGGCATCCCGGGCGGCGGGCTCCGCCGCGTGCCGGGCCTCCGCCGCGAGGAGGTCGCCATGCTCGCGGGTGTCAGCACCGACTACTACCTCCGACTCGAGCGGGGTCGGGACACCCACCCGTCGCCGCAGGTCCTCGACGCACTCGCCCGCGTGCTCCGGCTCGACGACGTCGAACAGGCGCACCTCCGGCACCTCGCCGAGCCCGTCCGCCGGAGTCGACCCCGCCGGAGCGCCGAGCGGGTCCCCGCACGGCTGCACGCACTCCTCGCAGCGGTCGACGTCCCCGCGTTCATCGAGGGGCGCGCGTTCGACGTCCTGGCGGCGAACGACCTCGCGACCGCGTTCTCGCCCCGACTCCGGGTCGGTGCGAACCGACTGCGGTCGCTGCTGCTCGACCCCGAGGAGCGGGCGTTCCACCGCGACTGGGACCGTGCGGTCGCGCAGTTCGTCGGGGCGTTCCGGCGCTCGGTCGCGGACGACGTGCAGGACCAGCGGGTCGTCGAACTCGTGGGCGAGCTGTCGCTCGCGAGCGGACGCTTCCGGCAGCTCTGGGCGCGTCAGGACGTCCGGGCGCTCGAGGGCGGGTCGGTCACGGTCGACCATCCGGTCGTCGGCGAGCTGCACCTGCACCGGGACAAGCTGCCGGTCGAGGGCCTCGTCCTCGTGCTCTACTACGCGGACCCGGGGAGCGAGAGCGCCGAGCGGCTCGGGCTGCTCGCGGCGCTGACGCAGGAGGCACCGCCGCAGTCAGTGGTGTGAGGAGTCTTCGCTTCCGGGGTAACGTTGTCGCAGGCGTGCACCGGTCGTTCTGTCCACGCCCAGCACCAGGGACCACGGGGGAACGAAGACCATGACGATGCCGACCTCCGTGCCCGGACGCGGGACCGACCGCAGGACCGCGATCCTCGACGCGGCGGCCGTCGAGTTCGACCGGGAGGGATTCGGCGCCGCGAGCATCGCCGGGATCGCCAAGGCAGCCGGGGTCAGCCAGGGCGCGATCCACTTCCACTTCCGGACGAAGCAGGCGATCGCGCTCGGCGTGATCCACGAACAGAACGCCCGGACCTTCGCCGCCGTCACGTTCGCCGACCCCTCACCGCTCGGCGGGCTCGTCGTGGCGTCGCGGACGATCGCCGGGCTCCTGCTCGAGGACCCCGTGGTGCGTGCCGGCATCCGGCTCTCGCTCGAGAACCGCGTCTTCTCCGGCGCCACCTCCGCCTTCTACGACCAGTGGATCGCGAGCGTCGTCGACGTCTTCCGGCTCGCCGTCGCCGCGGGCGAGGTCGACTCGACCGTCAGCGCCGATGCGCTCGGCGCCACCGTCGTGCCGTGGTTCACCGGCGTGCAGCTCGTCTCGGACGTCCGTGCTGCCCGGACGGACCTGCTCCCGGCGGTCGGGACGATGTGGCGCGTGCTCGCCCACGCCTGCGTGGCCCCGGCCCACCGCGCCCGCCTGCTGGCGGTCGTCGACCGCTCGTTCGCCTGCCCGCCGGTCTGACACCGACGCCTCGGGCGCGACCACCGCGACCGAGGCACGCACCGTGCAGCCGCGAGAGTGAGCACCACGGGCGAGAGCGCGGAAGCACAGGAGGCCCGGACCGGCCCCGGCGGGCTGGTCCGGGCCTCCTGTCCGGAGCCGGTGGCGGCGTCAGTCCGCCTTGGCGGCCTTCGCGGCCTGCTTCGCGCGGGCCTTCTCCGCCTTCTCGCGGCGTTCCGTGCGGGCCTTCTGTGCCTTCTCGCGACGCTTCGCGCGCTTGTTCGCGCGCTCGTGGTCCTCGACGTCCTCGGAACGCTTCTGGCGCCACGGCTCGGCGGCCAGGTCCGGGCCGTCCCAGACCTTCACCGCACCCCACGCGGCGGCGAGGAGCGGCACCGAGATGATCGCGCCGGTGATGCCGGCCAGGACGGTGCCGGCGGTCAGGCCGATCAGGATGACCAGACCGTGCAGGCGGAGCGTCTTGCCCATGAGCACCGGCTGGAGGAAGTTGCCCTCGAGCTGGTTGACGACCACGACGATGCCGACCACGAACAGCGCCTGGACCGGACCGAGCGCGACGAGGGCGACCAGCGCGGCCAGGATGCCCGCCGCGGTGGCGCCGACGATCGGGATGAACGCCGTGATGAACACGATGACGGCCAGGGGCAGGGCGAGGGGGACACCGACGATGGCGATGCCGACGCCGATGCCGATCGCGTCGACGGCCGCGACGGTGGCGGTGCCACGGACGTAGCCGCCCAGGGTGGAGACGACGCGGTCACCGACGCGGCGGGCGCGGGTGTACGAGGCGCCGGTGAAGGGACGGAGCAGGAACTCCCAGATGCGGGGCCCGTCCTTGAGGAAGAAGAACAGCACGACGATCATCAGCACGAGGCCGGTGAGGAAGTTCGCGGTGGCGGAGGCACCGGCGAGTGCGCCCGAGCCGAACTGCGCGCTCGTGACGAAGTCCGTCGCGGTCTTCACCGCGTCGTCCACCTGCGAGTCGGAGACCGCGAACGGCAGGGTCGTGCTGAAGTCCTGCAGCTGCTGGAACCCCTGCACGGCCGACTTCTGCAGGCTCGACCACTGGTTCTCGACGGCGACGACGATCAGGTAGCCGAGCAGTCCGAGCACGACGAGGACACCGAGGAGCACCGTCAGCGTCGCGAACACGGACGGGAAGCCGTGCCGACGGAGCCAGGACACGACCGGGTGCATGGCCGAGGCGATGATGAGCGCGAGGAGCACCGGGATCGTGACGACGCTGAGCACCTGGCTCGCGTACACGATGCCCGCGACGATGACCAGGATGATGATGACCTGGAGGCACCGGGTCGCGAGCTTGCCGAACGAATCGGACCACGCGGCCCGCGCGCCGGTCAACGGCTCCGTCGGGGGAGTCGCGGGCGGGGCTGGGGTGGAACGGAAGAACGGCATGTCGCCGACCGTACAGACAGAACGGTGAGCGCGCCGCGGTGGAGCGCGTCGCGGTGGACAGTGCAGACCTGTGGACGGGAGGCGTCAGTCCTCGACCAGGTCCCGGTCGCGGAACCACTTCAAGAGCCAGGCGGCGCTCGTGCGGTCGAAGGACGGCGCGAACTCGAGCGTGCCGGACAGGAAGGGGCTGAAGCCCTCCTCGGCCGCGATGTCGGCGTCGTCGAGGCCGCGGTACGCCATCGACCAGCCGTCGAACCGGCGGTGCTCGATGTCCTCACGGATCAACGACCGGATCGTGTGGTGGCGCGGGTCCCGCTCGATCGCGGCGAACCGGTCGTCCACGCTCCACGCCGGGCCCTCCAGGAGCTGCATGAAGCGGCCGCCCTTGACGACGAGCAGCCCGGAGACGCCGAGCGCCTCGTTGCGCAGGCGTGCACCGGCGAGCATCTCGGCGAGCTCGTCCTCTCGGAACTCGTGCGTCGCGACGCTCATGTAGACGATGGAGACCAACACCCCTCGATTCTCGCGGGTCTGCGGATCGCGCGCACGTGCCTGTCCGCGGTCGCACCGTCGGGCGCGCCTAGGATCGTCCCCATGGCGACCGTCCTCCTCGTCCGGCACGGGCGCACCACCGCGAACGCGACCGGACTCCTCGCGGGCCGGACCGCCGGCGTCGCCCTCGACTCCGTCGGCAAGCGCCAGGCGGCTGCGACCGCCGAGCGGATCGCCGCGGTGCCGCTCGCCGCGGTCGTGTCCAGTCCGCTGGAGCGCTGCCGACAGACGGCCCGCGCGATCACGGCATTCCAGCAGGGCGAGCCGCAGCAGCTCGTCGAGCGAGGCATCATCGAGGCGGACTACGGCGACTGGCAGAACCGGGCGATCAGCGACCTCGCGAAGGAGCCGCTCTGGCGGGTGGTGCAGGCGAACCCGAGTGCCGTGGTCTTCCCGGGCGGGGAGTCGATGCAGACCATGCAGTCCCGGGCGGTCGCGGCGGTCCGGCGCCTCGACGCGCAGATCGAGGCCGAGCACGGCGCGCACGCGGTCTGGGTCGCGGTGAGCCACGGCGACATCATCAAGTCCGTCCTCGCCGACGCGCTCGGCATGCACCTCGACCTCTTCCAGCGCATCGCCGTCGGGCCGGCCTCGGTGTCGATCGTCCGGTACGGCGAGCAGCGGCCCGAGGTCGTCGCAACGAACACCGAGTCGGGTGACCTCTCGTGGTTGGCACGGGCGGCGGCGCCGACGGGGGACGCACCGGTCGGCGGCGGCGCGGGGCACGAGGACACCGAGCGACCGACTCCCTGAACGGTCGGAGGCGGTCGCTCCTACAATGCGGGTATGCCCCCCATCGTCCACGGCTTCGACTGGCCGGACAGACTCGTCGTCGGAACGATCGGGCTCCCGGGCGAGCGGTCGTTCTACATCCAGGCCCGCGACGGCCGCCGCGTCGTGAGCGTCGCCATCGAGAAGGAACAGTCGGCCGTCCTCGCCGACAAGATCGACGAACTCCTCGACGAGGTCGCGACGGTGGAGGACAACCGCTTCAGCGTCCCCGACGCCGCACCCGCCGAACTCCGCGACGGCGACCCCCTCGACCAACCGGTCGAGCCCGAGTTCCGCGCCGGTGCCCTGAGCCTCGGGTTCGACCCCGCGACCGCACAGGTGGTCATCGAGGCCTACCCGATCGAGGAGGACCTCGAGGTCTTCACCGAGACCACCGGCGACGGCGACGAGGTCGAAGCGGTCGTCGAACTCCCCGAGCCGACCGAACTCCTGCAGGTGAAGATCCCGGTCGGCACCGCCCGTGCGTTCGTCGAGCGGACCCGTGAGGTCGTCGCAGCCGGTCGGCCGAACCCGCCCGAACTCGGATGACGGTCCAGCGCGGCAGCGGTGACGGCTCCACCGGCCTCGACGCCGCCAGCGCCGCGGTGCCGAGCGCACCGGGAGAGCTCCGGATCACCGGACGCATCCGCGAAGCGTCGAACGCCACCTTCATCGCCCGGCTCGACGGCGAGAACGTCGTGTACAAGCCGATCGAAGGCGAGAAGCCGCTGTGGGACTTCCCGGACGGCACGCTCGCCGGCCGCGAGGTGTCCGCCTACCTGGTCTCCGAGGCCCTCGGGTGGAACGTCGTCCCGCCGACCTGGCTCGGGGACGGCCCCTTCGGTCCCGGCATGGTCCAGCGGTGGCAGGACATCGACCCGGCGCAGGACGCCGTCGACCTGCTCCCGAGCGAGGAGGCCGCGGCCGCGATCGCCGAGGGGACCGTGCGCGAGGTGCTCGACGCCGTCGACGAGAACGAGCAGGCGGTCACCCTGGTGCACGAGGACACGGCCGTGCTCCGGCGGATGGCGGTCTTCGACGTCGTCACGAACAACGCGGACCGCAAGGGTGGCCACGTCCTCGCGATGCCGGACGGCCACCGCTTCGGCGTCGACCACGGTCTGACCTTCCACGCCGACCACAAGCTCCGGACCGTGCTCTGGGGATGGATCGGCGAGCCCCTCACCGACGACGAGGTCGCCGGGCTCCAGCGGCTGTCCGAGGCGCTGCGCGGCGAGCTCGGCGAGACCCTCCGGGAGCACCTGACGGACGACGAGCTGTCCGCCCTCCGCGGTCGGTGCGCTGCGCTCGCCGCGGTGCGGGCGTTCCCGCCGCCGGCCGGGTCCGGGCCGGCCGTGCCCTGGCCGGTCTTCTGACGCGGGCCGGTCTTCTGACGCTGGCCGGTCGGCAGCCGGGAGGCGCGCCTCCCGTCCGGCAGTCGGCACCAGTCTGTCCCGTCGCCGTTCAGGCGAAGCGCCCGAAGGCGCTGCCCCACAGCCCGTCGTCGCCGAAGGCCGAGCCGGACCCGCGTCTGGCCCCCAGGTAGGAGCCGACCACCGCGACGCCGAGGTCCTCGTTCTCCGGCGCGGTCACCGTGCCGTCGACGCGGCGGGCCATGCCGTCGACGAAGCGTGCCAGACCGGGGTCGTCGCCGAGGCGGAAGAACGTCGTCTTCGCGCCGAGACGGTGGGCGTTCTCCAACTCGCGGACGCTGAGGGCGATGGTCACCGGGTCCGGCGGGTAGCTGAAGTACACCTGCCCGTTCGGCTCGAGGTGCGACGTCGGCTCGCCGTCGGTGACGATGAGCAGGACCGGCTGCGCGTTCGGGTGCTTCCGGAAGTGCCGGTTCGCGAGCAGCAGGGCGTGGTGCAGGTTCGTCCCCTTGTCCCACATCGCGTCGAGGCCGACGAGCTGTTCGACGTCCATCACCTCGGCTTCGCGGCCGAAGGCGATGAGCTGCAGGTCGTCCCCGCGGAACCTGGTGGAGATGAGCGTGTGCAGGGCCAGTGCGGTCCGCTTCATCGGGACCCACCGGTCCTCCATCGCCATCGAGAACGAGGTGTCGACGAGCAGCGCCACGGCGGCCTGCGTGCGGGCCTCGGTCTCCTGCACCTCGACGTCCTCGATCTGCAGGCGCACACTCGCACCGGTCCGCGCTCCGTCGCCCGCGGTCCTGGTCAGGGCGTTCGTGATCGAGCGCGTGACGTCCCACGGCTCGGTGTCGCCGAACTCCCACGGACGCGTCGAGCCCGAACGGTCACCGGCGGCTCCGGCCCGGCGCAGGTCACGCGCGCCCTGCCGACCGGACATCCGCTCGGCGACGTCCTTGAGCAGGCTCTTCCCGAGCTGCCGCATGGCCCTGGGGGTGAGCCGGAGTTGCCCGTCCGCGCCACGGCGCATCGATCCGGAGTTCCGGAGTGCTTTCTCGAGCTGCTGCAGGGTGCGGGCGTCCACGGCGGCCTGGTCGCCGAGCTGCTGCGCGAGGGCGTCCAGGTCCAGGTCGTCGAGTTCGGAGCCCGGACCGACCTGGGCCAGCTGGTCGGCGAGGGCGTCGAGGTCCGCGATGTCCTGGAAGACCCCGGTGCCGTCGCCGAGCCCGAGGCCCTGCTCGCCGTCCATCCCCTCGGACCCGCCCCAGTCCTCGCCGGGGCGGAGGGCGCGGAGGTTCTCGTCCAGCTGGGAGAGTGCGCCCATCAGGGCTGGCGAGCCGAACGCCTGCTCGGCGAGGGCGTCGAGTTCGTCGCGCTGCTCCTGTGTCATCGAGTTCCGCATCCGCTGGGCGGCGGCGGCCCGGGCAGCGAGGTCGTCGAGGAGCTCGTCGACGTCCTGCGGGTTGCTCGGGAACTGGGCACCGTGCTGCGCCATGAACGCGTCGAACTGCTCCGAGGTGTCCTCGCCCCGACGGTGGGCGTCGAGCAACTCGTTGAGGTCCTGCATCATCTGCGCGACCGCGGCCCGGTCCTCGTCGGTGGCGTTCTCGAGCGCCTGCTTCATGCCCGCGAAGCGCTGGTCGAGCATCTCCCGGCCGAGCAGGTCCTTGATCTGCTCGTACTTCTGGCGTGCCGCGGGGCTCTTCCAGTCGTAGCCGTGCAGTTCGTTCACCGCGGCCGCGGGCGACGGCGGCAGGCTGTCGAGCTGGAGTTCGGCGAGAGCGCGGTCGCCGTCGTCCATCGCGGTGTCACGCGCGAGTTGTCCGCGCTCGGCGAGGACGGCCTCGTCGAGGAGCCGTCTGACCTCCTGCAGCGTGCCGTCGAGGTTGTTCTCGCTGGTGAGCTCCCGGCGCTTCTCGGCGACGAGCCGGGCGAGGTCGTCGAGCCCGCGCTGCGTGCGGCCACCGCGGCGGAGGAACTCCCGCATCGCGCGCTCGGGGGAGGTGCCGGCCATGACGTCCTCGCCGATGGCGTCGAGCGCCTCGGCGAGGTCGACTGGCGGTGCGAGGGGGTCCGGCCCGCCCTCGTACCGGCCGTAGCGGCTGTCCCGCCCGAGCCGACGGTTCGGCCGACTAGCCACGGGACACCCCGTCGCTGCCGGCGAGCACGACGTCAGATCCCATATGCTGCTTCGCCCCCGCCGGACTCCTTGCTGATGCGCCGGGCGAGGAACAACCCTTCGAGCGCCAACTCCACGGCGCCCGCACGCTCGCCGTCGTTCGTGGCGCCGACGCGTTCACCGATCTGGTCGTACAGGTCGGATTCGCCGAGCGACGGCAGGCCGGCGAGGAAGTCCCGCGCGCTGACCTGCTCGCCCGTGGTGACCATCGTGCCGGACTCGAGTGCGTCGACGAGGACGCCGAAGTCGAGTCCGCGGAAGCGCGAGCGGACGGTCTCGGCGGTGGCGGTGCGGAGCAGGTGTTCGAGCACCTCGTCGGCGCGGTCCTCTTCCCCGGACTCGAACTCGATCTTGCCGCCGAGCACGTCGACCGCGGTCTCGAGGTCGATCGGACGGGCGACCGCCTCGGGCTCGCCCTGTCGGGCGGCGCGGTGCACGGCCGCCGCCGACACGGTCTCCGCCCCGGCGATCGAGAAGCGGGCGCTGACGCCGCTGCGCTGGTCGACGGCGCTCGACTCGCGGAGCGCCCGGGTGAAGCGGGCGAGGATCTCGACGAGCGGGTCCGGGACGTCGGCGGTGAGCTGCGCCTCCTGCCGGATCACCGCGATCTCGTCCTCGAGTTCGATCGGGTAGTGCGTGCGGATCTCCGCACCGAAGCGGTCCTTGAGCGGCGTGATGATGCGGCCGCGGTTCGTGTAGTCCTCGGGGTTCGCGCTCGCGACGATGAGCACGTCGAGGGGCAGCCGGAGGACGTACCCGCGGATCTGGACGTCCCGCTCCTCCATCACGTTGAGCATCGCGACCTGGATGCGCTCGGCGAGGTCGGGCAGCTCGTTGATCGCGACGATGCCCCGGTGTCCGCGCGGGATGAGACCGAAGTGGATGGTCTCGGGGTCGCCGAGGCTGCGGCCCTCCGCGACCTTCATCGGGTCGACGTCGCCGATGAGGTCCGCGACGGAGGTGTCCGGCGTCGCCAGCTTCTCGACGTAGCGCTCGTCGCGGTGCACCCACGAGACCGGCAGCGCGTCGCCGAGGTCCTCCGCACGACGGATGCTCGCCGTGGTGATCGGTTCGTACGGGTGCTCGCCGAGCTCGGACCCGGCGATGACCGGCGTCCACTCGTCCATCAGGCCGTTCATCGTGCGGAGCAGTCGGGTTTTGCCCTGGCCGCGCTCCCCGAGCAGGACGACGTCGTGCCCCGCGATGAGGGCGCGCTCGAGCTGCGGGATGACGGTGGTCCGGAAGCCGTGCAGGCCGGGCCAGGGGTCGCGGCCCTCGCGGAGGGCGGTCAGCAGGTTGTCGCGGATCTCGGCGCGGACCGACTTCTGGACGTGCCCAGCAGCGCGGAGCTCGCCGACCGTGGAGATGTCAGGTCGGTTCACGGGCGCCACGGTACGCCTGCCCGCCGACGCTGGCGACCCTCCGGCCGCGGGCCGCGTCCGCCGGAGCGGGGTCAGCCGAACAGGCGGCGCGACGCGATCTCGGCGCCCTCAGTGAGCGCGCGCAGCTTCGCCCACGCGACGTCCGACGCGACGAACTCGTAGCTCGCGAAGGTCGCCAGTCCGCAGTCCGTGCCGGCGATGACACGGGTGGGGTCGCCCACCGCCTCGGCGGCCTCGACGATGCGGTTCGCGACGAGTTGCGGGTGTTCGAGGTAGTTCGTCGTCACGTCGATGACGCCCGGCACGAGCACGGCGTCCTCGGGTAGCGGCAGGTCGCGGAACGCCGGGAACTCGTGCGCGTGCCGCGGGTTGCCGAACGGGATGCTGAAGGACCCGACTCCTGCCCGGTACAGGTGCGGGAGCAGCACGTCGACCGGCACGTCGTCCTGGTGCGGACCCTGCCAGTTGCCGTAGCAGACGTGCAGGCGGGTCTGCTCCTTCGGGATGTTCCGCAGGGCGTGGTTGAGGGCGTCGACGTGCAGGTCCACCGCCGCGAGGAACTCGTCGAGGGTCGCGTCGCCGAAGTGGATCACGCGCTCCATCGCCAGGTCCGGGGCGTCGAGCTGGAGCACGTGGCCGCGGGCGACGATCTCCTCGTACTCGACCCGGAGCTGCTCGGCGAGGGCGAACACGTACTCGCGGTGGTCGGCGTAGTGCGGGTTGGCGTCGTCGAGCAGCAGGGTCGTGGCGACGATGCCGGGCGTCGCGGCGGAGATGAAGGTCCCCTCAGGAACACGTCCGGCCGCGGCGTTCCGCGCCAGTTCGCGCTCGAACCCGTCCAGGTCCTCGCGGATCCCGGTCCGCTCCGTGTCGTACTGCAGCAGGCCCTGCGCCACCGGGGTGTCCCACACACGGGCGAACTCGGCACCCTCGTCGATCTGTCGCGCCTGGAACGCGGCGTACCCGGGGAACTTCACCGAGTCGAGCGTCGGCTTGCGGTGGCCGGTCCCGCCGAAGCCGGTCAGTCGTTCGCGGATGTAGGTCGAGAACCCGACGCGGGGGACCTCGCCGTCGTTCACGACGTCGAGCCCGGCATCGAGCTGCGCGTCCACGGTCGCGGCGAGCACGGCGGCCGTCTCCTCGCGGAGTGCCCGCTCGTCGAAGGGTTTCCCCTGGTCACGGGCCACCAGGAGGGCGGTCAGCTCCGGCGTCCGGGGGAGCGAACCGGTGTGGGTCGTGAGGATGCGGTCGGTCGAGTTCTGCAGCGGCACGCGACCACGCTACTGGCCGGGAGGCTCGTGGCGGGGTCCGCCACGGGCCTCCCGGCCGGCGGTCCGAGCGATTCGGGAGTTGTGAGGATCCCTAGCATCCTGGAGGATGAGGGCAGAGCGGCGGAGCCTGATCGACATAGGGGGATCCGGCTCCGCCCCGCTCGACCCCCCTCCTGCCGGTCGACGGGCGCGGTCGATCCGCACGTCCTGGCCGAGAACCCGGGCGGTGGCGCAGGCGTACGGTCCTGCCTTGCGGCAGGCCGAGGGCGTCCGCCGCGGGAGGAGCATGCGCATGACGAGCGCCAGCGGAACGAGGGACGGCACGGTCACGAGCCTGGTCCCGGCGAGGATGGACCGGCTCCCGTGGACCAAGTTCCACTGGAGCGTCGTGGTCGGCCTCGGGGTGTCGTGGATCCTGGACGGACTCGAGATCCAGATCGTCTCCAACGCCGGCTTCAAGGCGGACCTGGGGCTGTCGAACCAGGACGTGACGTCGCTCGGCAGTGTCTACCTGGTCGGCCAGGTCGTCGGTGCCCTGGTCTTCGGACGCATGTCCGACCGGCTCGGTCGACGCAAGCTCTTCATCCTGACGCTCGCGATCTACCTCATCGGGTCGGGCGTCGCGGGCCTGGCGCAGGACTTCTGGTTCCTCGCGGTGTTCCGCTTCGTCGCCGGGCTCGGGATCGGTGGTGAGTACGCGGCGATCAACTCGGCGATCGACGAGCTGATCCCGTCGAAGTACCGCGGGCACGTCGACATCGCCATCAACGGCACCTACTGGGGCGGCGCGGCACTCGGCGCGGCCGCGAACATCTACCTGCTCGACACCGCGCACTTCGCCGAGGACGTCGGATGGCGGATCGGGTTCTTCCTCGGCCCGGTGCTCGGCATCGCGATCATCTTCCTGCGTCGGCACATCCCCGAGAGTCCCCGGTGGCTGATGACCCACGGCAAGGAGCAGGAGGCGGAGGAGACCGTCTCGCGCATCGAGGCCGAGGTCGAGCGGGAGTCGGGGCGGAAGCTCGAAGTGGTGCCGCAGTCGAAGGCGATGACCGTGACGCCGATGGACCGCGTCGGGTTCCTCACCATCGCCCGCGTGCTGCTCAAGCAGTACCCGACCCGCACGCTGGTCGGCGCGACCATGATGATCACGCAGGCGTTCCTGTACAACGCGATCTTCTTCACGTACGCGTTGGTGTTGACGAACTTCTTCGACATGGAGACCGCGCAGACGAGCCTGTACTTCTTCCCGTTCGCGATCGGCAACCTGCTCGGTCCGCTCATCCTCGGCCGGTTCTTCGACACCTGGGGTCGGCGGCAGATGATCTTCCTGACGTACCTGGTGTCCGGGCTCGTGCTCGCGACCTCTGCGTTCCTGTTCCGCGCCGACGCCATCAGCGCCACCGTCCAGGTCGCGTTCTGGTGCGTGTCGTTCTTCTTCGCGTCGGCCGGAGCGTCGAGCGCCTACCTGACGGTGAGCGAGATCTTCCCGCTCGAACTCCGGTCGCAGGCGATCTCGTACTTCTTCGCCCTCGCGCAGGTCTTCGGCGCGATCGCTCCGCTGGTCTACGGCGCCTTCATCGGGGACGGGTCGTCGCGCGAGCCGCTCTTCTGGGGCTACCTGCTCGGGTCCGGGGTGATGGTCCTCGGCGGCGTCGTGGCACTCGTGTTCGGGGTCGACGCCGCGCGGAAGGGACTCGAGGACATCACGCAGCCGCTGTCCGTCCTGACCGCGAAGGACGGGGCGGGGGCGTCGTCCTCGCGAAACTCCTGATGCAACATGTTTAGCGGTGAGCGTCACGTCCTGTGATCCTCGTGGCCACGGCCCGTCCTGGAGGGCCGTGGTCACGGAGGCACCATGCGGAACGCGAGAACGACGAATGGACGACGGGCGACGGCCGAACGGGCCGTCGCCCTCCACATGCAACTGAACAGGGCCGTTGTCCACCGTGCCGTCGGGGTGGTGTCCCGTCAAGGCCGCCATGCGTGACGGTGACGTGATGACCGGCCTCCTGCGCCCCGATCGTGATGTCGCCCATCCCGGCGACCCCATCGCCGTCCCGCGCAACCTGCTGCGCGACGCCGTCTTCGCGCGGATGCTCCGGAGCATCCTGCGCGGTGACTACCGGCGCGGCCAGCGCCTCCGGCTCGATGCGCTGGCGGACGACATGCAGGTCTCGCGGACGCCCGTCCGTGAAGCCCTCGTCCCGCTGGAGGCCATGCGGCTCGTGGTCGTCCAGCGGTACGTCGGCGTCGTCATCGCGCCGTGGACCGTCGGGCAGATGGTGGAGCGCACGCGCATCGCCCGGTCGATGCTCGTCGACCCGCCGACCAGCTGTGCGCCCACCGACGAGCCGTTCGACGCCGTGGTCCTGCGCGACTGCCAGTCCGAGGCGGGGGCGTTCGTCGAACTCGCCGTGTGGGTGCTCCGCCGCTCGGGAGCACCGGTGAGCGCGGACTGGCTCCGGTCGCAGCAGCCGGTGCTCGACGTCTTCCACACGGACGACATCGCCCGCGCGAACGGCATCGACGTCGCCGCGGACTGGACCAGTCGCATGCACCTGGTCAAGGCGGCCCGTGCCGCTGCCCTGGCCGACGACGTCATCCGGTGCGCGGCCCGTTTGATCGAGCTCGCCGAGCTCCTCATCGCCCTGCCCGAACGGTTCCGGAGCGCGGAGTCCGCCTAGCGCTGCCGGGCACGCGGTCGCTGCTGCGTGCTGGCAGAGACGACGTCGCTCCCCGGGCGGGCGCCGGGCGATCGGGGACGCCGGGCCCAGGCCACGGGGAGCGACGTCTGGGTGCTGTGTCGTAGCGACAGGGCACGGATGCCCCGGAATGTGATCGCCACGTCCCGACGAGACTATGCAGCGGGGTACACGCTGGCAAGCCCCCGCCGTCCCCACTTCGGGGGACCGACCGCGCCGGGGTCGGGTGGAGCGCTGCCGGACCGTTTCGTCCCGGCCCTCGTCCTCCTGTATGGTGGTGGGAGTGCCGTCAGGCACCTGGAGACGTCGCATAGTCAGGCCGAGTGCACCACCCTGCTAAGGTGGAGTCCCCTCTAGGGGACCGAGGGTTCAAATCCCTCCGTCTCCGCACTCCTCGAAGCCCCGGTTCCGCAGCAGCGGACCGGGGCTTCGTCGTCGGCCGAGCTCCTCGGTGCGCGGGCTACGACGCGGAACAAGTTAGCACCCGGAACGAAACTGCCTCCTGACCAGGGCTTTGCCGCGGACCTGCAGGACGCCCGCGGTCGGCGTACCCCGGGGGACAGATCCTGACCCCCGATCCGGGGACTGGTGCATCGGAGATTCCCCAGAATCCGCTAGGAGTCCCCTGTTGTTCATTTCCGGGTCACGGATCAGTTGATCTCGGGAGGGCTGCGGTTCGCCATCCGACTGCCACTGTGATGCCGCCGAACCGGAGAGCAGCACTCCGTCGGTCGCCCGAGCAGCTGCCCCGGAATCCCGAAGGATCACGTTGTCCACAGATTCGCCCCGTCTCCTCACGGTCGTGCGGGACCCGTCGGACGTCAGGTTCCGGATCATCGCCCGAGCTGGCGGGGTCGCGGTCCTCACGATCATGTCGCTGGTCGGCCTGTTCCTGGCGTTCCGCGCCTCCGAGGCCCTCGGCGTCGCCGGTTTCAGCTTCCTCACCACGCAGGCCTGGGACCCGGATGCCCACCGCTTCGGCATCGCGGCCGTCCTGGTCGGCACGATCCTCATCGCCTGTGTCGCGATCGCCCTCGCCGTCCCGCTGTCCCTCGGCACCGCGCTCTACATCACCGAGTACGCACCGACCCGTGTGCGGAAGTTCTTCATCGGGCTGGTCGACCTGATGGCCGCGATCCCGAGCGTCGTCTACGGCCTGTGGGGGTTCTTCTTCCTGCAGGGGCAGATCACCCCGGTGTCGCGGTGGATCTCGCAGTGGTTCGGGTGGATCCCGCTGTTCCGCGTCGAGGGGATCGACCTGGACGACCCGCTCGCGTCCTCGACCGTCTACACGGCGTCGACCTTCATCGCCGGCATCGTCGTCGGGCTGATGATCACCCCGATCGTCACCTCGATCATGCGCGAGGTCTTCTCGCAGGCACCGCTCGGCGAGCGGGAGGGGGCGCTCGCCCTCGGGTCGACGAAGTGGGGCATGATCCGCTCGGTCGTGCTGCCCTTCGGCCGCGGCGGGATCATCGGCGGCACGATGCTCGGACTGGGCCGTGCGCTGGGGGAGACCATCGCGGTCTACATGATCATCTCGCCGGTGTTCGTCATCCAGCCGCACGTCCTGCAGGCCGGCGCGAGCTCGGTGTCGTCGCTCATCGCCCTCCGCTACGGCGACGCGACCCCGTTCGGGATGTCCGCCCTGATGGCGGCCGGCCTGACCCTCTTCCTGATGACCCTCTGCATCAACTTCGCCGCGTCCGCGGTCGTCGCCCGTTCACGGTCCGGAGCGAGCAGCTAGCCATGACCGAGATCACCCAGGCGCCGTCGGGCGCCACGACGCCCCTGCCCGCCATGACCCGCCGCACAGCGGTCCCGACCAGCCCGCCGACCGCTGCGGGCCCGTCCGGTGCCGGAGCCGGCACCGTCCTGCCGCTGGCCGAACGGGCCTCCGAGCCGGACCGCGGTCCCGAGGACCGCCGCGTCGGCGGGGTGCGGATCAGCGACCTGCTCTGCCACGTCGGCGCGGGCCTGGCCTCCCTCGCCGTCACGGTCGTGGTCTTCACCGACCTGGCACCGGTGTCCGGTCCGATCGCGTTCGCCGCCGTCGCGTACGTGATGTTCCTCGTGTTCTACGCGCTGCTGGTCGCGACGACCGAGAACGCCGCCGTGGTGCGGGACCGCGTGGTGTCGGCGGCCGTCCACACCCTGGCGTTCGTCGTCGTCGCCACACTCGTCTTCGTCGTCGGGTTCAGCGTCGTCCGGGCCACCAGGGCCCTGCCGCACGCGAACTTCTACACGCAGGACATGGCACTCACCGGGCCGCTCGACCCGATGACCTCAGGCGGCGTACTGCACGCCATCGCCGGGTCGCTCATCCAGATCTCGATCGCGCTCCTCATCACCGTCCCGCTCGGGATCACGACCGCGCTGTTCCTCACCGAGGTGCCGGGGCCGTTCGCCCGGTTCGTCCGGACCATCGTCGAGGCGATGACGGCCCTCCCGTCGATCGTCGCCGGGCTGTTCATCTACGCGAGCGTCATCGTCGGGCTCGGCGTCGACAAGTCCGGCTTCGCGGCGTCGCTCGCGATCAGCGTGATGATGCTGCCGATCATGATCCGGTCCGCCGACGTCGTGCTCCGTCTGGTCCCGTCGACCCTCAAGGAGGCGTCGATCGGGCTGGGCGCGGGGCAGTGGCAGACCGTCTGGCGCGTCGTGCTCCCGACGTCGCGGTCCGGTCTCGTCACTGCGATCATCCTGGCGACGGCGCGCGGGATCGGCGAGACGAGCCCGGTGCTGCTCACCGCCGGGTACGCGCCGGACCTCAACATCGACCCGACGAACGGCCCGATGATCTCGCTGCCCCTGGCGATCTTCGAGTTCGTCAAGTCGCCGGAGCCGAACATGATCGCCCGCGGCTTCGGCGCCGCCGCGGTGCTCATGTCCCTCGTGCTCGTGCTGTTCGTCATCGCCCGCGTGATCGGTGCGCAGACCGTCGCGACCCGGGAACGCCGCAACGACCGCATCCGTGCCGCCGGTCGACTGGTCCGCCGCGGTCTGGCCGCCGTCGCACCCGCCGTCCGTTCCGCCCGCCGGTTCGTCGACCGCCACGTGGACAGCCTCAACTCCCGCCTGACCGACTCCTCCCCGAAGGACCCCTCGTGACCACCCGCAGAAGACGCACGATCGGTGCGCTCCTGGCCGCCGCCGTGCTGGCCCTCACGACCCTGCCCACCACCGCCGCGAGCGCGGCCGAGAACTACGTGCCCATCTCGGGCGCCGGTTCCTCGTGGAGCTCCGTCGCCATCCAGCAGTGGGCGGTGAACGTCCAGCAGTACGGCATGAAGGTCCGGTACGCGAGCACGGGGTCGTCCGACGGCCGCAACCAGTTCAAGGCCGGCACGGTGGACTTCGCGGTGTCCGAGATCCCGTACGGCATCAAGGACGGTGGGGTCACGGACGACCCGCCGACCGTGGGGTACGGCTACATGCCGGTCGTCGCGGGCGGGACGTCGTTCATGTACAACCTCAGCTCGGGTGGCAAGCAGATCACGAACCTGCGGCTGTCCGGTCCGGTGCTCGCCGGGGTGTTCACGGGGAAGATCACGAGCTGGGACGACCCGGCGATCAAGGCGGACAACCCCGGCCTCGAGCTCCCGAAGCGTCCGGTCGTGCCCGTCGTCCGTTCCGACGGCTCCGGCTCCACCGCGCAGTTCACCACCTGGCTGAGCAAGAAGTACCCGTCCGAGTGGAACGCGTACTGCAAGCAGGCCGGACGTCCGCTGCCGTGCGGCGTGACGTCGAACTACCCGACGGTCCCGGGCAAGGGCTTCATCGCCCAGCCGAACTCGCAGGGTGTCTCCGGCTACGTGGCGCAGAAGGCGAACGTCGGCACGATCACGTACGTCGAGTACTCCTACGCACTGAAGACCGGGTACCCGGTCGCGAAGGTGCTCAACAAGGCGGGCTACTACGTCGAGCCCACCGCCTCGAACGTCGCCGTCGGGCTCCTCGGGGCGAAGATCAACGAGGACAAGAACTCCTCGGCGTACCTCACGCAGGTGCTCGACGGCGTCTACGACAACGCGGACGCGCGCACGTACCCGCTGTCGTCGTACTCCTACATGGTCATCCCGACGACCACCGACGCCAGCCTGACCCCGGCGAAGGGCAAGACCCTCGCCGCGTTCGACTACTACTTCCTGTGCGAGGGGCAGCAGCAGGCCGAGGTCCTCGGCTACTCGCCGCTGCCGATCAACCTGGTGCAGGCCGGTCTCGAGCAGGTGCGCCGGATCCCGGGGGCGGTCGCGAAGGACGTCGACATCCGGAAGTGCAACAACCCGACGTTCTCGGCGGACGGCACGAACACGCTGGCGGCCAAGGCCCCGCAGCCTCCGGCCTGCGACAAGCTCGGTGCGGAGCAGTGCACCGTGGGCACCGGCGGCGCGAAGGCCACCGAGACGCCGAGGCAGACCCAGGCCGGCTCGAAGGGCGGGGGAGCGACGGGCGCGTCCGGTTCCGGCGGCTCCGGCGAGGGCGCCACGGCGACGTCCGGAGGCTCGTCCGCCGGAGCCTCCGGCTCCGGCGGTGAGGCCCTGTCCGGCGGTGGCAGCGGCGGTCCCGGCGGCACCGGTGTCGCAGCGAACGCGGTCGGCAACGGCTCCCCGGTGCAGTGCGACGCCGACAGCGGTGTCTGCCAGAACGTCGCGGCGCTCCCGGTGTCCGTCGACGCGCTGCACGGGTGGAGCTCGCGCCAGACGCTCATGCTCGTCGCCGTCGCGGCCCTGCTCGCCCTCGTGCTGCTGCCGCCGTTCATCGGCGTGCTCGTCTCCCGACGGAGGGGCCGCAAGTGAAGAACCAGCACCTCGTCCGGCTCGGCTCCGCCGCGCTCGCCTTCGGCATCATCACGACGACGGTCGCCGGGTCCCTGCTCGTCGTGACCGCGCCCGCCTCGGCCACCGCCCCGACGGACAGCTCCGCGATGACCCTGACGTGGGAGGAGGCCCAGGCGTCGCTCGGCGGCGGTCAGGCCCCGGGCACCGGCACGCCCGACCCGGACGCCGAGACCTTCTCGGGGATGACCTTCCGGGTGAGCCAGACGGAGGAGCTCACCGACCAGGGCATCACGGTCAGCTGGAGCGGAGCGAAGACGACCTCGCCGAGCGAGTACGCGACCGACTACGTGCAGATCATGCAGTGCTGGGGCGACGACCCGGCCGGTCCCTCCCCGCAGCAGTGCGTGTGGGGTGCGCCGTCGGCCGCTGTCAGCAGCCGGACCGGCGTCGGCGCCGCCAAGCGGGACCTCGTCCGCGGCGACGACCCCGTGCAGGACACCACCCTCGTCGGCGAGCAGGCCGACCCGGACCTCATGCTCGAACCGCCCGCCGAGAACCCGTTCCTCAAGGCGTACCGGATGCCGTTCCGCGCGGTCGACGGCACCCTGGCGAAGACCTCCACGGAGCTGTCCAAGCAGTTCGACGCGAACACCTCGAACGAGGTCACCGCCGGTCGCACGGCGGGTGACGGCACGGGGCAGGTCGTCTTCGAGACGCAGTCCGGGCTCGAGGCGCCGCAGCTCGGGTGCGGCCAGGAGGTCGCCGGCACGAGCACGCCCCGGTCCTGCTGGCTCGTCGTCGTCCCGCGCGGCTCGCACAACCTCGACGGCAGCACCGCCGACTCGACGGCCGCCGGTCGCGTGACCGGGTCCCCGTTGTCGGCCTCCGCGTGGCGCAACCGCGTGGTGTTCCCGCTCGGGTTCCAGTCCGTCGCGCAGTCCTGCCCGATCGGCAACGCCGAGGAGCGCCTGGTCGGGTCGGAGACCGCCACCGAGGCCGTCACCGCCTGGCAACCGGCGCTCTGCGGCCTCGGGACCACCTACGGGTTCTCCCAGATCGGCGACGGCGAGGCCGCCAACCAGATCGTCTCGGAGGTGGACGGCTCCTCCCGTCTCGCCCTCGTGACCAGTCCGCTCGCGAAGGCCGTCGCGGCGGAGCACACCATCCGGTACGCGCCCGTCGCGCAGTCCGCCGTCGTGGTCGCGTTCACCATCGACTACCGCCTGTACCCGGACGCACCCGCGAAGGTGCGTGACGGCCTCCAGGCCCTCGACCTGACGCTCGACGCCCGCCTCGTCGCGAAGCTGCTGACGCAGTCGTACCAGGCCGACGTCCCCGGTCGGGGCAGCGGGAACACGACCCTGCAGGGGAACGCGGCCAGCCTCGTCACCGACCCGGAGTTCCTCGCGCTCAACCCGACGTTCGTCGGGTCGAAGAGCGACACCGCCCCGGCCGGGCTCATGGTCGCGCTCGGCAACGCCGACGCGAACGGCCGGGTGTGGTCGTGGCTGCGCTCCGACCCGGTGGCGGCCGCGTTCCTCGACGGCCGTCCCGACGAGTGGGGGATGCGGATCAACCCGGCGTACCGGTCGCTGGCGCTCGCCACCGACACGAGTGTGGACAGCTTCCCGAAGGCCGACCTGACCATCGCGAAGGGCGGTGACCCCGACGAGACCGGCTACGGCACGCTCGACATGCGTCCCTACATGAACGACATGCACGAGGGGGCGTACCGCACCCTCAAGGCCGACCCGAACGAGAAGAGCTCCTGGAACCCGTTCGGGCAGCCGAAGGGCTACACCTCGCTCGGTGCGCAGGTACCCGGCAGCCGGTTCGTCCTGACGATCACGGACGCCGCGTCGGCCGCGCGCTACGGCCTGCCGACCGCGAAGCTCGTGAACGGAGCCGGCGAGGCGGTCGCACCGACACCCGAGTCGGTCGCCGCAGGCGTCGCCACGATGCGCGCGTCGACCGTCCCCGGGGTCGTCGTCGCGGACCCGGCAGACCGCACCCCCGGCGCCTACCCGCTGTCGATGCTCAGCTACGCCGCCGTCAACGTCTGCGCCGCGACGCCCGAGGAACGCCGCGCCTACGCGGGGTTCATCGGCTACGCGGCGGGCAAGGGGCAGGTCCAGGGCGAACGGCAGGGCGAACTGCCCGCCGGGTACGTGCCGCTGCCCGCCGCCATGACGACCCAGGCGGAGACCGTCGCAGCCGACCTCGTCGACACCCGTGCCGTCGCCGCCGCCTGCCCCGAGGCCGCCCCGTCCGCTCCGGGGACCGGCGAGACGCCGGAGGCAGAGGCCCCACCGGCCTCCGCACCGGAGGACCAGTCGCTGCCCGTCGGGACGACCGACACCGGCTCGACGTCCACCGGTCCGGTGTCCGCTCCCGAGGTCCCGGCCGTCCAGGAGCCGTCGTCGAACGACGTCGACCAGGCCGCCGCCGCGGACGGACCCGACCACCGCACCACGGACCAGCCCCTGGCCGCGACCCGCATGGGACTCGCCGCCGCACTCGGGGCCGGCGTGCCGGCCCTCGGCATCGGTCCGTTCCTGATCCGCCGCGGACGGAGGCTGGCGATGCTGGCCGCCGCCCACGTGTGACCCCGTTCCACCCCATCGACTGCTGCCACCTGGGCCGCGTCGGAACCCACGAAAGGAACCACCAGCCATGAAGGCGAACACCTTCTGCAAGATCGGCGTCACGTTCGGGGCGACCGCCCTGATCGTCGGTGCCCTCGCCGTGCCGGCCGCCCAGGCGGACCCGGCCGGCAACGCGTTCGGCACCCTCGTCGGACTCGGCTCGGACACCACGCAGGACGTCATGAACGGCGTGGCGACGGCCGTCGGCGGCGGACAGATCGCCTCCTACGACGCGGCGAACGCCGGTCCCTCGGTGGTCACCCGTGCCGGCGGCAAGGCGATCCCGCGCGTGTCCGGATCCGGTGCCGGTCGTGACGCGCTCCTCGTCGCCATCGGTGCGATCGCCAGCAAGTCCGGCGTCGCGCTGGCCGACGGCACGAGCACGACGGTCGACTCCTCGGTGGTCGGTCAGCTCGACTTCGCCCGGTCCTCGAGCGGCCCGTCGAGCACCGCGTCCGACGGCGTCGTCGCGTACGTCCCGTTCGCCCGCGACGCCGTCGACGTGGCGTACGCCCCCGGCAGCCAGCTCGCGAAGGTCCCCTTCTTCGTCGGCGACGGCACCCAGGCGAAGACCGCCCCGACCCTGTGGAACGTGTACCGCGGCGACGTCACCCACGCCTACTTCAGGGCCGACGGCTCGTACGACTCGGTCGGCTCGTCCGCCACCGGCCCCGACGGCACCACGGCCGTGAAGATCAAGCCGCTCCTGCCGAAGTTCGGCTCGGGCACCCGCAGCTACTTCCTCGGCAAGCTCGGCCTCACCGACGCCTCCGGCTTCACCTCGACCAGCCCGTTCGTGTCCGACACGGTGGCCGGTGAGCCGATCGAGGAGCACAACGGCCAGGCGATCGTCGACAGCACCACCGGGGGAACGCTCGCCCTCGCCCCGTTCTCGGTCAGCCAGTGGGTCGCGCAGGCGAACGGCGTCGGCTCGGTCAAGGACCGTCGCCACGGCGTGGTGCTCGCGCCGCTGAGCGTCGTCGACGGCAAGCAGGCCCCGGCCACCACCGGCAGCGGCTCGTCGTACGCGACCAACCCCGCGTACGCCGGCTTCGTCCGCGACGTCTACAACATCGTGCCGTCCCGCCTGGCCGACGACCCGTCGAGCGCGATCGCGAAGACCTTCGTGGGCAAGGACTCGCTCGTCTGCAAGCAGACCGCCACGATCGCGGCCTACGGCTTCCTCCCGGAGCCCGCCACCACGCCGGCGACCACCTGCGGCTACGACCAGCTGCGCTCGGTCACCGCGTCCCCGAGCACCACGAAGCTCACCGTCCCGGCGACGGCCACGGCGGGCAAGGCCGTCACCGCATCGGTCTCCGTCGACTCGTTCGGCGCGGGCGGTGGCACGGTCAAGGTGTTCAAGGGCACCACGGTGGTGGGCATCGGCACGATCGCGCGCGGCGCCACGACCGGCACCGCCTCGGTCACCCTGCCCGCCGGATCGGCCTCGGTCACGGCGCTGTTCGTCCCGGCGCTCGCCGGTGTCGCGTCCAGCAGCTCCGCGCCGTCCACCGTGGACGTCGCCCCCGCGACCGCCGTGGCGCTGACCGCCCCGAAGCTCACGGTCGGCAAGACCGCGAAGGTGGCCGTCACGGTCACCGGCGCGGACGCAGCCGGCGGCACGGTCACGCTGAAGAACGGCAAGGAGACCCTCGGCACCGCCCAGGTGGCCGCTGCCGGCACCGCGACCGTCTCGTTCGTCCCGAAGGCGGCCTCGTACAAGCTCAGCGCGGTCTACGTCGGGAAGGCGTCGGGCACGACCGTGACGAGCCCGACCGTGTCCGCCGCGGCGGCCAAGGGCACCGCGACCGTCACGGTCAGCGCGATCAAGTCGGTCAAGGCCTCGGCCAAGGCGAAGGTCGCCGTCCGGGTCTCCGGCGCCGGCTCGGTGCCGACCGGGACCGTCACCGTCAAGGAGGGCAGCAAGAAGCTCGCCTCCGGCACCGTGTCGAGCAAGGACGGCCGCGTGACCGTCACCCTGCCGAAGCTGAAGGCCGGCACCCACAAGCTGACCGTGTCCTACGGCGGCAGCACGACCTGGAACAGCGCCAGCAAGGCCGCGACCCTCAAGGTCACCAAGTAACACCCCCTGCCCGGTCGGCCGCACCGCGGCCGGCCGGGCCCCTCCCACCACTGCGATGGACGAGACCATGACCAGCACCCCCTCCCGACGGGACCGGCCAGCCCGACGGCTGCCCGTCCTGCGCCGGCCGACCTCCCGACGCACGGTCCGCCGACCTGCCGTCCGCCGCCCGACCAGCGGGTGGTCGACGGAGCCCGTCGGTCCCGCCGCCCGGGCACTCCCGGTACTCGGCCGGCCCGAGCGGTGGCGGTTCGGCGGGTCCGCGCTCGTCGTGGTCGGGTTGCTGCTGGTCGGGTTCGCGTTGCAGTTCATCGCCGTCTCGCAGGTCTCGTACGTCCGCGACCAGCAGCTCGCCCTCGACGCCTACCGGTTCGAGCTCGCGAACGCGACCGCCCCCGTGGGGCAGACCGGGCCCGACGGCCGTCTCGTCGCGGACGGCACCCCGGTCGCCCTCCTCCGGGTCCCCGCGATCGGCCTGCGCTCGGTCGTCCTCCAGGGCACCACGTCGGACGTCACGCGGTCCGGCCCGGGTCACCGGCGGGACACCCCGCTCCCCGGACAGGCGGGGGCGAGTGTCGTGTACGGACGCCAGACGGCCTACGGCGGCCCGTTCGGCCGCATCGCCGAGCTGCACCGCGGCGACACCCTCACCGCCACCACCGGCCAGGGCACCGCCCGGTACCGCGTGACCGACGTGCGCCGGACCGGCGACCCCGTCCCGGCCCCGATGGCGGTCGGTGACGGTCGGCTGACACTCGTCTCCGGTGCCGGGCTGCCGTTCCTTCCGCACTCCGTCGTCCGCGTCGACGCCGAGCTGGTGTCCGACCCGGCGCCGACCCCCACCCCGGCCTTCGGCTACTCCAGCCTCGAACCCCGCGAGCTCACGATGGCCGGCGACGGGACGGTCTGGCCGTTCGTGGTGCTCGGGCTCATCGTGCTCGCCGCGATGGTCGCGCTCTTCACGGTCGGGATGCGCCTGTGGGGCCACCGGCAGACCGTCGTGGTGGCCGTCCCCGTCGTGCTCGCCGTCGGACTCTTCGCGGCCTCGCAGCTCACCCTCCTGCTCCCCAACCTGATGTGACCGGAAAGGCCACCACCATGACCGACACCGCCACCACGGTCGACGAGTTCGACAGCTGGTTCGCCCCCGGCACCGCCCCCGGCGCAGTCATCGGCACCGACACCCCGACCGAGCTCATCCCGACGCTCACCCCGGCAACCCTGGATGCCCGTGACGTGTCCGCCTGGTTCGGCGACCACAAGGTCCTCGACCGGGTCTCGCTGACCATGCCGGCCGGTCGGGTCACCGCGCTCATCGGGCCGTCCGGGTGCGGCAAGAGCACGTTCCTCCGGACGCTCAACCGCATGCACGAACTCGTCCCCACAGCGTCGCTCGCGGGCGAGGTGCTGCTCGATGACGTCGACATCTACGACGCCTCCCGCCGCATCACCGAGGCACGACGCCAGATCGGCATGGTGTTCCAGAAGCCGAACCCGTTCCCCGCGATGAGCATCGCCGACAACGTCCTCGCCGGCCTCGCCCTCACCGGGGTCAAGCTCGACAAGAACGCGAAGACCGACCTGGTCGAGGAGACCCTGACGAAGGCCGGGCTCTGGAACGAGGTCAAGGACCGCCTCCGGCAGGCGGGCGGCGGGCTCTCCGGCGGCCAGCAGCAGCGCCTCTGCATCGCCCGGTCGCTGGCGGTCCGGCCGCGGGTCCTCCTGATGGACGAACCGTGCTCCGCCCTCGACCCGACGTCGACGCGCCGCATCGAGCAGACCATCACCGAACTGGCGCGGGACGTCACCGTCGTCATCGTCACGCACAACATGCAGCAGGCCCAGCGTGTCTCCGACCGGTGCGCCTTCTTCCTGGCCGAGGCCGGCACCCCGGGCGCGATCGTCGAGCACGGTCCGACCGACGCGATGTTCGGTGCGCCGCAGGACCCGCGCACCGCCGACTACGTCAACGGCCGGTTCGGGTAGGCGGAGCGCGCCACCGCCGGGCGGCACGTCCCGACCGCACGGTACAGTCGGCGCGTGCAGCGACGATCAGTGGTGGTGACGGCCGGCGTGCTCGCAGCGGGCCTCGTGCTCGGCGGCGGTGCCACGGCGGGTGCGGTGACGACCGAGGCGTACATCGGCCCCGGTCCGCACGCGGTGTCCCGTGTCGCGGACGCCGGACAGCGGGCGACCACGATCGGCGTGGACGGCGTCACCCTCCGGGACGACGGGAAGGCCCTCGCCGCGGCACCCGACGGCCTGGCGCGTCTCGCCCGCACGGCACACGCGGCCGGTGCCCGGTCGGAGCTGCTCGTGAGCAACTTCTCGGAGACCCTGGGCGACTTCTCGCCCGAGACGGGCACGGCCCTGCTCGCCGACGCGACGAACCGCGACCGCGTGGCCCGCGCGCTCGCCCGGACGGCTCAGCGCGACGGCTTCGACGGCGTGCAGATCGACCTCGAGTCCCTGCGGGAGCAGGACCGACCGGGCCTCGTCGCGTTCATCGACGCGGTACGGGCGGCGGTCCGCGAGCGACTGGGCCCGAGCGCGAGGACGTCCATCGCCGTGATGGCCTCGACGGACCGGGCGGGCTACCGCGACACCGGCTACGACCTGCGGGAGATCGCCCGCCGTGTCGACCGGGTCGTGCTCATGACCTACGACCAGCACGGGCCGTGGAGCGGTCCGGGGACGATCGGTGCCCTCCCGTGGACGCGGCAGGTCGTCCGGGCGGCGCAGTCCGCCGGCGTCCCGCGCGGTCACATCGACCTGGGCGTCGCCGGGTACGGGTACGTGTGGGGCCCCGGGGCCGTGGACCGCTCGTTGACCGTGGCGCACGCGGCACGGCTGGCGGGGGACCGGGCACGGTGGTCGGCGCCCAACGGCGAGTGGTCGGCGACGCTTGCGGACGGTCGGGAGCTGCACTGGTCCGACGCCCGCTCCTACCGGGTGCGCCAGGACCTGGCCCGCGAGCTCTCGCTGCACGGCGTCGCGATGTGGTCCCTGGACTCCATGCCGCTGCCCAAGGACCGTCCGCGCAACCGGTGACACATCCTCCGCTGGCTGTCATCGCGCCGGGGTAGCATCGCCGCACATCGACCCCGTGGCGAGGAGACCTGCGTGCCGGACCTGACCCACCGAACCGTCCCGATCGACGTGATCCAGGAAGCCGGGGCGGCCATCGCCTCGTCGGTCGCGACCGTGGTGGACGGCAAGCCCGACGCGATCCGCACGGCCCTCACCGTCATGCTCGCCGAGGGCCACCTGCTCGTCGAGGACGTCCCCGGCGTCGGCAAGACCGTGCTCGCGAAGGCGCTCGGGGCGTCCGTCGGGGGGTCGGTCAACCGCATCCAGTTCACGTCCGACATGCTCCCGTCCGACGTCACCGGCGTGAACATCTACGACCAGTCGTCCGGCACCTTCCGGTTCTCACCCGGGCCGGTCTTCGCGAACGTCGTCATCGGCGACGAGATCAACCGCACCAGTCCGAAGACCCAGTCGGCCCTGCTCGAGGCCATGGCGGAGTCGCAGGTGACCGTCGACGGCGTCACCCGGCCGCTCGAGTCCCCGTTCATGATCGTCGCCACGCAGAACCCGGTCGACATGGAGGGCACCTACCCACTGCCGGAGGCCCAGCGGGACCGCTTCATGGCCCGCATCGCGATGGGGTACCCGAGCGCCGGGGCGGAACGGCGGATGCTGTCAGCTCGGGGGGCGCACGACCCGCTCGGCGACCTGCGCCCGGTCGTCGACGTCGACACCCTGCGGTCGATGATCGCCGCCGTCCGCACCGTGCACGTCGCCGCGGACGTCGAGGCGTACATCGTCGAGATCGTCCGCGTCACCCGCACGCACCCCGACCTGCTGCTCGGCGCGAGCCCCCGTGCGACCCTGCACCTGGCGCAGGCCGCCCGCGCCGCCGCGGCCCTCGCCGGACGCCCGTTCGTCACCCCGGACGACGTCGCGGCGCTCGCACCGGTGGTCCTCGCCCACCGACTCGTCCCGGTCGCCCGTGGACTCGGCGGCGCGGCCGAGGACACCGCCCGCGAGATCGTCGTCCGCATCGTCGCCGACACCGCGGTGCCCTTCACCGCCACGCCCGTCCGGTCCTGATGGCGGACCAGCGTCCCGTCGCCGGGCGGCTCGCGCGTCGCACCGGCGCGACGCGCTCGGTGCTGTCCCGGTACGGACGGCGGGGGCTCGGGATGCTGCGGCGCACGCCGTTCCCCCGCCCGACGCTCCGCGGCTGGACCGTGACGGTGGCCGGCATCGGCCTCGTCCTCGCCGGACTGGCGACGTCGATGAGCGTCGCCGTGACCGCCGGGCTGCTCCTCGTCGTCCTCGTCGTGCTCGGCGTCGTGACCGCACTCGCCGTGGCGGCGCCGCTCCGGGCCTCCCGGTCGGCACCGCGCGCGGTCGTGCAGGTCGGCGAGGTCTACCGGGAGCGGGTGACGCTCCGCGGCTCCGGCATGCGGTTCGCACCACGGTCGACGCTGCTCGTCACCGAGCAGCTCGACGACGTGTTCGTCAGCACGGCGGAGCCGATGTCGCTCCTGGCCGTCGGGCCGGCGACGCCGCCGGCCGTGCTCGATGTCGAGGCCCTCGCGATCTCCCGGGGGCGCGGACTGGTCGGCCCGGTGACGGTCCGTGTCGAGGACCCCTTCGGCCTGCTGCGGATCGACCGGCCCGTCGTGTCCGCGGAGGAGGTCGTCGTCGTGCCCGCGTCCGTCCCGCTCGCGGCGCTCGACTCCGCTGCCCTCGCCGGGGCCGTGTCCGCCGACGAGGGGCGGGTCGGGCAGGGCGGGTCCGCCGACGACAGCGAACTGCGCCCCTACCGGCCCGGCGACCCGATCCGCCGGGTGCACTGGGGGCAGAGCGCCAAGCGGGGCGGCCTGCACGTGCGCCAGACCACCCAGGCCCAACCGCCCGAGGCGGTCGTCGCGCTGGACGTGCGACGCGAGTCGTACCAGCAGCTCGGTCGGGACGACCTGGCCGAACTCGCCGACCTCGGTGGCGACCAGGCCTTCGAGCACGCCGTCGTGGTGGCGGCCAGCGTCGCCCGGGCGTTGTCGGCGCGGACCTCGCGCGTGGCCCTCGTGACCGACGGACCCGGCGGGGACGTCCGGCACAGCGGCGACGCCGGCGGGCTGTCCGAGGTCCTCGTCGGGCTCGCGGACGTCTCCGTGCGGAGCGGCGCCCGTGACGTGCCCGAGGTGCTGCACGGCGTCCGGGGCCGGGACGTGCACGGGATGACGGCCGTGGTGACGGGACACTGCACCCTCGACCAGGCCGCAGAGCTCGTCTCCGCCACGAACGGGTCGAGCCGGGGCCTGCTCGTCACGGTGGTGCCGCCGGACCCGGCCGTGCGGGGCGTCCTCGACCGGGCCGGATGGCGTGTCCTCGTCGTCCCGGTGCCGGGCAGCGCGACGGCGGGACGCACCCGGTGACCGCCGACCCGACCGCGGACGGACAGCACGCATGACCGCCACCACCCCGAGCCGACCGCGGCCCCACGTCGACGTCCGCGAGGTCCTCGCCCGCGACGACCGCCTGTCGGACCGTCCCGACGCCCGCGTCGTCGCACTGGCCCCGGTGCCGGTGCTCGTCGCCGCCCTCGCGATCCGTCCGCTCGTGCAGGGGACCGCGTGGTGGGTGTCCGGCGTGCTCGTCGCCGCCGTGCTCGTCGCCGTCGTGCTCGCGTTCCGGTCCCGCCCGCGGGGCGTCCGCTTCGTCGCGCTCGTCGCCACGCTCATCGTCACGTCGTGCGGGGTCGCGCTCCTCAACGGCTCGGCACCGCTCAGCTGGCTCGACCAGAGCGGTGCGCTCGGACAGACGCTCGCGGCCATCCGGCTCAACCCCGCGCCGCTGCCGCAGACCGACGCGATCCGCCTGGTCGTCACCGTCGCGATCGCGTGGGTCGCCGGCGCGTCGCTGTTCCTGGCCGCGATCGCCCCGACGGCGGCGCTCGCTGCCGTGCCCGCGCTCGTGATCCTGCTCGTGCCGGGGATCATCACGGGGGAGACCCCGTCCGCGTGGATCGTGGTCCTCACCGCGCTCGCCTTCCTCGCGCTCCTCTGGACCTCCGTCCGTCCGGTGCAGCGGGTGCTCCCGGCCGCCGTGGTCGGTGCGATGGGGCTCGTCGTCGCGGTCGGGCTGCCGACCCTCGTGCCGCTCGACTCGGGGTGGCTCTCCGGCGTCACCGGCTCGGTCCGCTCGCCGATCCAGCCGGGCCGTCCGGGGACGCTGCTCGAGCTCGGGCAGGACCTCCGCCGCCCGAGCGAGCTCGAGGTGTTCCGGTACCGGTCGGCCGACGGGCAGCCGCAGTACCTGAAGCTCGCCGACCTCGACGAGTTCGGGACCGGGGACTGGGTCCCGACCGTGACGGACGCCAGCACCGCCGACACCGCCGACCAGTCCCGGTGGGCTGTCGGCGTGAACCCGCGGCTCGCAGGCCGTACCGACGTGACGGTCCGCATCACCGGGCTGTCGAGCAACTACCTGCCCCTGCCGGCGGGGGCGATGTCGGTCGAGTCGCAGTCGACCAACCTGGACCTCACCCAGTGGCGCTGGTCGGGCGACACGAACACGGTCCGGTCCGCCGGGCCGGCGACCACGCGCGGCGCCACGTACGAGGCGTACGGCGCATCGGTGTCGGCGAACGCCTACCTCGACGCCGTGGCCGCGTCGGGGCGGCTCGGCCAGGCGGGCGGCCGCGGCTTCCGCACCCCGTCCGCGGCGCAGCTCCGGACCGACACCGAGCTCCCGGACGACCTGCCGGCGGTGATCGCCGACACCGCCGCCCGGGTCGAGGGGTCGACGACGGGCGACTACGAGCGGGCACGTGCGCTCGAGCAGTGGTTCCGCAGCGGGCTGTTCGAGTACTCGGAGACGGCCCCCGTCGAGCGGGGGTACGACGGCGACAGCATGGACGTCGTCGCGACCTTCCTGCGGGAGCGATCGGGCTACTGCGTGCACTTCGCCTCCGCGATGGCGGTCATGGCCCGCACGCTCGGCATCCCGTCCCGCATCGCGGTGGGGTACCGGGCCGGCGGCGCGAAGGAGGACGGCGAGTACACGGTGTCGAACCGGCAGCTGCACTCGTGGCCGGAGCTGTACATCCGCGGGGCCGGCTGGGTCGCGTTCGAGCCCACACCGGCGTCGGACGCCGCCGCGCAGGCCGAGTCCACCCCGACGTCGACGCCGTCGGCCGCCCCCTCCGAGACGCCGCTGCCCGCTCCTGGCGAGACCACCGCGCCCTCGGCCTCACCGAGCGCCGAGCCGAGTGCGGGGGCCGGGGCGGACGCAACCGGCGGGACGGGCGGTGGGGGAGCCTCCCGGGCCTGGGGCGTGCTCGTCGGACTGCTCGTCGCACTCGTGCTCCTCGTCGCGCCGGGCCTGCTGCGGGCGGTCCGTCGTCGCCGTCGGACGGCCGCGGTGTCCGCCGGCCGCGACCCGGCCGTGACCGCGTGGCGGGAACTCCTCGACGACCTCGACGACCACGGGTTCGCCCCGGTGTCCGCGCCGCCGGGCGACGCCGCCGCCGCCGCGCGGACGGCACGGGCGGTGTTCGGACGGCTCCGTGCGACCGTCCCGTCCGCGGTGGTCCCGCACCTGGAGACGGTCGTCGACGCGGTCGACCGGGAACGGTACGCGGCGGGTGGTGCGGCCGACCCGCAGGTGCTCGTGACGGCACTCCGGGAGGCCCGGACCGTGCTGGACGCGGCCGTGTCCCGCCGGCAGGTGCTGCGGTCGCGGCTGCTCCCGCCGAGCCTGCTGCCCTCGTCGGCGTGGACGCACGGGCGACCGGTCAACGCGGCCGGATGACCGCCTCGACGAGGGCGGCGACGACGTCGCCCGGGTCGGCGTCGTCGAGCGCGGGGGCGTCGAACACGGTCCCGGAGTTGGCCGCGACGAGCAGCGTGGCGAAGGTGTCGAGCGGCATGCCGGGGTCGAGCTCCGGGTGCGCGGCGAACCACCGGTGGACGAGTTCGCGGACGCCGTCGTGCAGGTGTCGACGCTGTCGGACGAACTCGGGCATGAACTCCGGGTGGCGGATCGCGTAGCCCCGCAGTTCGGAGAGCAGGGCGAACTGGGCGCTCTGGTCGTGCCGGCCGAACGCGGCGCGGACGACGTCCCCGACGTCCGCGGCCTCGATGTCGACCCGGACGAGCTCCTGCAGCGATTGGAGCACGAGGTTCGTGGCCCGTTGCATGACCTGCCCGACCAGGTCCTCCTTCGACGAGAAGTTCGAGTAGACGGCGCCCTTGCTGAACCCGGCGGCGGCGGCGATGTCGTCGAGCCGGGCCTCGTGCACGCCCTGCTCGGCGAAGGCCCAGGCGCCGGCGGTGAGCAGGCGCTCCCGGACCTCGGCGCGTGGCGTGCGCGGGACCGACCTCGTGCGCTCGGGGCCGGGGGTGTGCGGTTCGGGTGCGTCGGTCATCGGATCCTGTTCCGGGACTCTGCTGGTCGGTGTCGGGGCACCGCCGGTGGTGACGGCGGTGCGTGCGGGTCGGGGAGCCGCGCCGTGCGTCGGTCGCCGCGCGGGCGGCAGCCCCTCGTGCCCGCACGTCCCGGACGGGACCGCCGTCTTCGGGTCACGTCGGTGCGGCGACCGGGTGTGCGGCCGGGTCGATACCCGGCGGTCTCGAGTGTACGACGGTGCCGCCGCGGATCCCAGTGCCGATCTCAGTCCCCGGCGGGGTCCGCGGGATGCGGCGCTTCGCCGTCGGTGTGCACGCTGCCCGCGCCGGCTCGTCGACCGGGACGGCGGAGCAACCGGACGGCCTCGGGGCGGACGAACCGACGACCACGCCCGCGCCCGCGGCGCAGCAGGGAGGCCAGCCGGGACTGCGGCTGCCAGTCGCGACCGTTCGGCAGGCCCCACCCGCGCCGGACCGCGCCCCAGCGGAGGACGAGCGAGAGCAGGATCGCGACCAGGATGCCGATCGACGGCGAGCCGAGGTACGAGGCGACCACCATCACGGCGGACGCGGCGACCGCAACCGTCGCGTACAGGGCGTTCCCGCCGAAGACCGCCGGCACACGGCGCAGGAGCATGTCACGCATGGCCCCGCCCCCCACCGCGGTGACGGTGCCCATGATGATCGCGGCGGGCCACTCCAGTCCGGCGTCGAAGGTCCGCTGCACGCCGACCACCGCCCAGAACCCGATGACGGCGGCGTCGAGCACGGTGAAGAGCCGGTCCCAGGTGCGTTCGGAGAAGGAGACGAAGAACGCCGCGAGGGCGCCGGCGACCGCGACCGGCAGGTAGAGCGGGTCGGTCAGGGCGACGGGCGGCCCGTTCTGCAGCAGGACGTCCCGCAGCAACCCACCGCCGAGGCCGGACACGAAGCCGACCACGAGGAACCCGAACAGGTCGAAGTCCATCGTCCGCGCGATCGACCCGCCGAGCAGCGCGGACGCGAAGACCCCGGTGAGGTCGAGCACGTTCGTCACGGCGGCGAGGCCGTCCACGGTCAGCACGTTCATGGAGACCATCCAACCGCACGCGCGCCGCCCACCGGACGGAGAGGGGGTGCCCTCCGCCGTTTCCCTGGAGGCGGAGGACACCCGCACCGCGGGGTCTCGACGGACGGAACCACCGTCCGGCGACCCGGCGCGATGCATCGCGATGCGACGGGAGCAGCGTACCGCGGCGCGGTGCGGAAACCGACCCGGGGACCCCGGGACGGCGACCGGCGGACCCGGGACCGCGCCTCCTGGCCGAGCAGACGGGACGGGCCCTCCCACCGGTCGGTGGGAGGGCCCGTCGGACGTGGCCGGGAGGCCCGTCAGCGGTCGGCGTGCACCGTCGCGTCGTGCGCAGCCCGCTTGCGGCGGGCGAGCACCAGGGCGGTCACGCCCGCGAGGAGCAGGAGCACCGCCGCGAGTGCGGGTCCTGCGACCTCGGCGCCCGTGTAGGCCAGCGGCCCGCCGTCGCCGTCGGCGTCGTCGATGCCACCACCGGCGATCGGCACCGCGACGAGCCCGCCGTCCGGGTCGGTCGCGACCGGCACGGTCGGCGTCGCCGGGTCCGTGGGGTCGGTCGGGACGGTCGGTTCGGTCGGGTCGGTCGGGTCGGTACCGGGCGTCGGCACCGGCTCCTCACCGGGTGCCGGGGCCACGAGCACCGGCACGGTCACGGCCAGCGTGATCCGCTGTCCGCTCGGCAGCTCGACGACGAGGGGTTCGTCCGAGGTCTCGACCGCGGCGGCCGCGGGGCGTGCGCGCTCGGTCGGGGTGGTGGGTCCGCCCGGCGTCGCGGCACCGGTCTCCGGGACGGTGAAGGTCAGCGAGGCGCGGCCCTGCTCGTCGTACTTGTCGACCACCGTGGTGTCGATCGGGGCGGACGCGAGCTCCGTTCCGCCGGCCGACACCGAGACCGTGCCGCTCTGGTCTCCGGCGTTGCTGAAGACGAGCGACGAGAGGTCGACGGTCACCTCGTCGCCGGGCTGGAAGCCGCCATCGGGCTCGGGCGTCGTGGTGACGCCGACGGCGCGCTGGTCCATCGGGGGCTCCACGGCATCCTGCGCCGCGAAGTAGTCCGCCTGGGCCTGCAGGTCGACCTGGCCCGAGTCGGCCTTGTTCGTCCCCGCCGCGAACGCTGCGAAGTTGTCGCCGCCCGTGGACAGGAAGGAGTTGACCGTGACCTTGAGCGTCTCGTCGAGCGCGATGGGCTCGCCGTCCAGGGTCATGCCGGTGATGCGCTCGCCGCGGCCCTTCGAGGGGTCGTACGTGTAGGCGAACCCCTCGGACACGCCGAGCTTGAGGAACGGACGCTCGAGGCCGTCCGGCTGCCACTGCTGCTCGAGGGCGTCCTTGATCTGCTGCCCGGTCATGTCCTCGGTGACGAGCGTGTTCGCGAACGGCTGCACGAGGGCGGCTTCCTTGTAGGAGACGCTGCCGTCGGGGTCACCGGCACCGCTCGACGCGTAGACGAGGTCGGTACGGAGGCCGCCCGGGTTCATGAACGCGACTTGGGAGCCCTGGCGCTCGGTCGCCCAGCGCTGGACCTCGGCGATGTTGTTCCCGAGCGTCGACTCGCCGCCGCGGTTCTCGGTCTTGCCGTCGGACTGCAGGGCACGCCGCAGGTCGCCGGTGATGGTGCCGAGCTGCTCCTTGCCCTTGACGTCGGCGACCGCCTTGGCGTCCGCGACGGTCTTCGTCACGGCGTCGACCGAGGTGGTGTCGGCGGGCTTCGCCGGGTCGGTGTTCACCGGCTTCACCGAGGAGGTGATGCTGGTGAGCGTGCCGTCCGCGGCGACCGTCATCCGGAGGTGCCCGTAGGCGACGCCGTAGGAGCCGGCCTGGATCACGGGACGCGGGGTCCCGTCGGGGCCCGGGATCGAGTGGTCGTACGTCGCGTGCGTGTGCGCGGACACGATCGCGGAGACCTCGGAGGACACGCCCGCGGTGATCTGTCCGAAGGCGCCGCTGCCCGTCGCGTCGGTGAGGGCTCCGGTCGTCGCACCCTCGTGCACGAGCAGGACGAGGACGTCGGCTTCACCGTTCGCCTCGTCGCCGTCGGTGAGCTCGGTGGCATACCGGTTGACCGAGCTGACGATCGGGGCCATGGCGAGTCCCTCGACGCCGCCGGGGCTGACGAGCCCCGGGATGAGCGCCTCGGTGGTCGCGCCGATGAAGCCGACCTTGACGCCGCCCTTCTCGACGATCGACCACGGGGTGAAGGCGGGCTCGGTGGTGCCCTGCTTCACGATGTTCGCGGAGATGTACGGCCAATCCGCACGGTCCTCGATCCGCCCGGTGAGGTCGTCCTGGCCCTTGTCGAGCTCGTGGTTGCCGATCGCGCTGACGTCGAGACGCATCTGGTTGAGAACGTCGATCGTCGGGTCGTCCTGCTGCACGAACGACGTGAAGGTCGACGCACCGACGTTGTCGCCGACGCTGGCGAAGATCGTGTTCGGGTTCGCCTCACGTTGCGCCTGGACGACGGCGGCGAGCTTCGCGGCGCCTGCGGCTTTGTCGGCCGCGGTGCCCTCGGACTCGATGCGGCCGTGGAAGTCGTTGACGTCGAGGATGTCGATCGTGGTGTCACCGGCGGCGGCCACGGTGACGGGTGCGGTCGCGCCGGAGGCGGCCTCGGCCGCGGCGGCCGGGGCGCCCAGGGCGACGAGGACGCCCGCGGTGGCGAGGGCGGTACCGGCGACGATGCCGCGCCTCCGCCTGGGAGTGGGTTCGGGGAAGTGGGACGGGCTCATCGGTGTGAGGACTCCTGGTGTGGTGGTTCTGCCCCCGGTTGGGGGACACGACCTCACGAACCTACGAGGACCCACAGCCGACACGCCAGGACGGCGTCGGCTCCGTAACATGCTGTTCAACTGCGGGGCACACCCCCGTGCGACCGCGGTCGTCAGTCGCGGCCGAGGGCGCCCTTCGCCCGCTCGACGACCTCCGCCGCCATCGCCTTCGCGGAGTCCTTGACCACGTCGAACTCGACCGGGTCGCCCTTGAGCAGGCTCTTCGCGGTGTTGACGGCGTACTCCGCGGTGATGTGCGGCGGCAGCGGGGGCACACTCCGGCTCACGTACGCGTCGATGAGGGTCACGCCCGGGAACGCGAACGCCCGCTCCACGGCCGCGTCGACCTCGTCGTCGCTGTGCACGGCGATGCCCTGGAAGCCCAGGAGTTCGGCGTACCCGGCGTAGTCCATCGTCTCGACGTCCTGCGACCCGCGCCACATCGGGTTGCCGTCCTCGGTGCGCATCTCCCACGAGACCTGGCCGAGGTCGTCGTTGTGCATCACCACGATGACGAGCTGCTTGTCCTCCCACCGGTCCATGTACTTCTTCACGGTGATGAGCTCGTTCATGCCGAGCATCTGGAACGCGCCGTCGCCGATCGTGCACACGGCCGGGCGGTCCGGGAAGGCGAACTTCGCGGTGACGGCGTACGGCATCGCGGCGAGCATCGTCGCGAGCCGACCGGACATGTCCCCGTGCATGCCCCGGCGGAGCCGGATGTGGTGGCCGTACCAGTCGGCGGTGGTGCCGGCGTCGCAGGTCACGGTGACGCCCTCCGGCAGCCGCTCGTTCACGGCGCGGACGACCCGGCGCGGGTTGACCCCGTCGCTGTAGGCGACCTCGGCCTGGCGGGCCATCTCGGCCTCCCACTCGCGCATCTCGTCGGCGAGCTGCTCCTGCCATCCCAGGTCGGTCTTCTGCTCGAGGAGCGGGAGCACGGCGTCGAGCGTGGCCCCGACGTCGCCCCACATGTTGAGTTCGTTCGGGTAGCGCAGGCCGAGCTGCTCCGGCTTGATGTCGACCTGGATCCCGCGCGCCTGCCCCACCGCGGGCAGGTACTCGCCGTACGGGTAGTTCGTGCCGAGGAGCACGATCGTGTCGCACTCCTTGATCTGCGTCAGGCTGGGGCGGGAGCCGAGGAGCCCGACCTGCTGCGTGTGGTAGGGCACGTCGGACGGCACGACGTCCTTGCCGCGGAGCGCCGTGATGATGCCGGCGCCGGCCTTCTCGGCGGCCGCGAGGACCTGGTCCGTCGCACCTCGGGCACCGGCGCCGACCAGGAAGGTCACCTTCTCCCCGGCGTTGATGATGTCCGCCATCTTCCGGATGTCCTCCGCCGGCGGTGTGATGCGCGTCGACGCGGGGACGTCGCTCGACCGGGACACCCAGTGCTCCGCGCCGGGCTCCGACCACGCCATCGCCTGCACGTCGTGGGGGAGCACGACCACGGCGGGTTGCTTGCGGAGCATCGCGGTGCGGAACGCGGTGTCGATGACGACCCCGGCGGCGTCCGGCGATGCGATCGTCTGCACGTAGCACGCGACGTCGGCGAACACGCGCTCGAGGTTCGACTCCTGCTGCGTGAACGTGCCGACCGCGGCGAGACCCTGCTGCCCGACGATCGCGACGACGGGCTGGTTGTCCATCTGGGCGTCGTACAGGCCGTTGAGCATGTGGAACGCACCGGGGCTCGAGGTCGCGATGCAGACGCCGACCTCGCCGGTGAACTTCGCGTGCGCGGTCGCCATGAGCGCGGCGATCTCCTCGTGCGTGGGGCGGATGTACTCGACGCCCTCGCCCTTGCCGTCGGCCTTGCCGAGCGCGCCGTCGAACTCGCCGATGCCGTCACCCGGGTAGCCGTACACCCGGGTCACGCCCCAGGCCTTGATCCGGTCGAGGACGAACTCACTCACGTTCTGGCTCATGGGACCAGGGTGCTCGCGGTGTGTCCGTGCGTTCCCAGCACCCGGTCACCGGACGGGAGGCCCGGGTCACGCGACCGACGTCGGTCCCGCGATCCGGGCCTCCCGTCCGGCGGCGACGCCGCTACTCGGCGGCGATGAGCGGCCGGAGCGTCCGGTGGGCGATCCGGAGACCTTCGAGGACCTTCACGTCCTCGCCGCCCCAGAGCGGGTCCTCGTGCTCGACGGACAGCGTGCCGTCGAACCCGGCCTCGTAGAGCCGGTCGACCACGCGGGGCCAGTCGACGACCCCGCGGCCGGGGACGCGGAACCGCCACCAGCCCATCTCCCACGGGTCCTCGCCCTTGTCGACCTTGCCGAAGAAGCCGTACTCGTTCCGCCTGCCGGGGAAGAGCTCGACGTCCTTCGCCTGCGCGTGCACGATGTGCTCGGCGAACGGCAGGATCGTCTCGACGGGGTCGATGCCGATCCAGGTGAGGTGCGACGGGTCCCAGTTCAGCCCGAAGCCGAGTCCGGTGACCCACTCCCAGAGCTCGGGCGAGTACGCGATGTTGCCCGGGTAGCCGTCCGGGTGCCAGCCCTCCATGACGCAGTTCTCGATGACGAGCCGCACCCCGCGCTCGCCGGCGTAGTCGACGAGCTCGGGCAGGACGCGGTCGCCCTCGGCCATGTTCTCGCGCACCGACTTCGTCATGTCGCGGCCGACGAAGGTACCAACGTACGGCACACCGAGCAGCTGCGCGGCGTCGACCGCGTGCCTGAGGTGGGTGCGGACCTCCTCGCGGCGGGCGGGGTCCTGGTGCAGGTTGTTCTCGTAGTAGGCCAGCGCGCTGATCTCGAGGCCGGTGCGGTCGAGCAGCTCCCGGGTCGCCCGTGCGTCCTCGTCGGTGAAGGTGGCGACGGGCAGGTGCGCCGCCTCGAAGTCGCGTCCGCCGGTGCCGGGCCAGACGGCGACCTCGAGCCGCTCGTAGCCCTCGGCACTCGCGAACTCCGCGATGCGTGCCAGGTCCCACCCGGGCAGGCACGCGGTCAGCATCCCCAGCTTCATCGGATCTCCCTCCAGGCGGCGTCGCCGGCGCTGGCGACCACGGTGTCGATGATGCGCGCCGAGCGGGCCCCGTCCGCGAAGGTCGGCAGACCCTCCGGTGCGGCACCGGTCGTGACGGCGGTGTAGGTGTCGGCGACGAACGCGGCGAACGCGTCGACGTAGCCCTGCGGGTGTCCGGACGGCACGACAGCCAGACGCCGCTGGTCGGGCGAGCCCTGGGACGGGTCCCGGACGACGATCTGCGCCCCGGTCTCGTTGCCGAACCAGGCGGTCTCGGGCTGCTCCTGGTCGAACGCGGCCGACCCGAGCGTGCCGTCGACCTCGAACCACAGGCGGTTCTTCCGGCCGGCGGACACCTGCGAGATGACGACGTTGCCGATGCGCCCGGCGCCGGTGCGGAACGTCGCGACCGCGGTGTCCTCGGTCGTCACCTCGGCCCGTTCGGCAGCGTCGGCGATGGGATCGGGGTCCGGTGTGCCGGAGAACGACGTGCCCGAGGCGGCCGGACGGGTCGGGTGGACGATGTCGGTGACGGCGCTGACCGAGGTGAACTGCTCGCCGGTGACGAACTCGACGAGGTCGCACCAGTGCGAGCCGATGTCGGCGAAGGCCCGGGAGAGCCCACCGGCACCGGAGTCGACCCGCCACGAGGACGCGTCCGAGTCGAGCATCCAGTCCTGCAGGTAGTGGCCGTGCACGGCGAGGACGCGGCCGAGCTCCCCGGCGCCGATGCGCGAGCGGATCTCCCGCACCATCGGGTGGTAGCGGTACACGAACGGGACCGTCGCGACGACCCCGGCGTCCGCGGCGGCCTGCTCCAGTTCGGCGGCCTGCGCGGCGGAGACGGCGAGCGGCTTCTCGCACACGACGTTGATGCCGGCGCGGACGAGCGCGAGCGTCTGCGGGTGGTGCTGGTCGTTCGGCGTGCAGACGTGCACGACGTCGGGGCGGTCGGCGATCACCGCGTCCAGGTCGTCGTAGCCGCGGTCGAGCCCGAGCTGCGCGGCGACCTGCTCGGACCGCTCCCGGTTCCGGCCGAGGACACCCAGGACCTCGGCGCCAGCGGCCCGCGCGGCACGCACGTGCACGGCCGCGATCATCCCGGTGCCGACCACGGCGACCCGGAGACGCCCGCCTTGCCGGGACCCGGAGCGCGGCGGTCCGGCCAGCTGCTGGTCCACGTCCGGTGCGTGGACGGTGCCCTCTGTCGTCATGGTGCTCCCTCGCGCCGTGTCGACGCTCCTGCGCGTCGGCACCACCGTAGCGGGCGGACCCGGCCGTGTTCGGGAGCCGGTGAGTACGGTCTGGGGCATGGCGAGCCTCCAGACCACACTGCTCATCCTCGGAGCCAGCGGCGACCTGTCCAAGCGGTTGCTGCTCCCCGGCCTCGCGACGCTGCTCGACGTCAAGGACGACTGGGACGTCCAGCTGGTCGGCGCCGGGGTCGAGGACCTGTCCGACGCCGACTGGAAGCACCTCGTGCACGAGGCCTTCGAGAACGCCCAGGCGTCGAAGAACGAGGAGGACGAGGGCGCGACCGGCGATGGGCGACTGTCCCCGCGCCTCCAGGCCGTCGTCGACGGATCGTCCTACCGCAAAGCCGACGTCACGGACGCCGACGACCTGCGGACCCTGCTCGGCGACTGCCGTCACGACCCGGCGATCTACTTCGCCCTGCCGCCGGCCGTCACCGAGAAGAGCTGCGAGCAGCTCGCCCACATCGACCTGCCGGCCCGGACGCGGCTCGCGCTCGAGAAGCCGTTCGGCACCGACGCCGAGAGCGCCGGGCACCTCAACGACCTGCTGCACTCCTTCCTGCCCGAGGAGCGCATCCACCGGGTGGACCACTTCCTCGGCCGGTCGACCGTCCTCAACCTGCTCGGGCTGCGCTTCGCCAACCGCATCATCGAGCCGCTGCTGTCCTCGCAGCACGTCGCGCGCGTCGACATCGTCTACGACGAGACCCTGGGCCTGGAGGGTCGCGCCCGCTACTACGACAAGGCCGGGGCGCTCGTCGACATGATCCAGAGCCACCTGCTGCAGGTGATGGCCGTCGTCGCGATGGAGGCCCCGGCCTCGATCGACGCCGACGACCTCCGCACGCAGAAGGAGCTCGTGCTCCGCGCCGTCCGGCCGTGGGGTGGGGACGTCGCGGCCGCGGGCAAGCGCGCGCGGTACACGGCCGGTTCGGTGGGGGACCGGTCGTTGCCGTCCTACGTGGACGAGGAGGGCGTGGACCCCGCCCTCGGCACCGAGACCCTGGCGCAGCTGAAGCTCGAGATCGCGAACTGGCGCTGGGCCGGGGTGCCGTTCACCCTGCGGTCCGGCAAGGCCCTGGGGAAGCAGCGCCGCGAGATCCTCATCACGTTCAAGGACTCGCCGCACGTGCCGAACGGCCTCACCGGAGCGGTGCTGCCGGACCGGCTCTGCATCTGGATCGCCCCGGACGAGATGCAGCTCGAGCTCAACGTCAACGGCCCGGGTGACCCCTACACGGTCGACCACACCGCGCTGACGACGACGTTCAACCCCGGACGGCTGAGTGCCTACGGCGAGGTGCTCGCCGGTGTCCTGGAGGGGGACGCCACGCTGTCGGTACGCGGGGACAGCGCCGTGCAGGGGTGGAAGGTCGTCGAGCCGTTCCTCGCCGCCTGGCGGGCCGGGACGACCCCGCTCGACGAGTACGCCGCCGGGTCGGGCGGGCCGGACAGCTGGGACAACGTCGACAGCTGACGGGACGGTCCCCGGGACGGGAGCGTAACGTCCGCAGGCGTGACCACGATCGACGCGATACTGCAGACCGTTCCCGAACCCGCCGGTGCCGACATCCGTGTCGAGACCGTGCACTACGACTCCGACGGCACCGACCTGGAGGGCGTGCTCGCGAAGGACGCCGCCGTCGCCGGCCCCCGTCCGGCGGTGCTCGTCGTCCACGACTGGCACGGCGTCAACGAACACGTCGAGGCACGCGTGACCATGCTCGCCCGCCTCGGCTACGTCGCCTTCGGCGCGGACGTCTACGGCGCGGGCATCCGCCCCGGCGACGACACCGCCGCCGAGGTCGCCGGCCGGTTCTACGGCGACAACGCCCTGTTCCGCACGCGCCTGCGCGCCGGACTCGACCGCCTGCTCGCGGACCCGGACGTCGACGCCACGAAGGTCGTCGTCATGGGCTACTGCTTCGGCGGGACCGGCGCACTCGAACTCGCCCGCACCGGTGCCGAGCTGGTCGGCGCGGTGGCGTTCCACGGCGGCCTGCTCACCCACGACCCCTCCGACGCGCACGACATCCGCGCGAAGCTCCTCGTGCTCACCGGCGGCGCCGACCCGGTCGTCCCGGACGAGGCCGTGCACGCCTGGCAGGACGAGATGCGCGGCGCTCCGGAGGTGGACTGGCAGGTCGTGACCTACGCGGACGCCATGCACGCGTTCGCCGTCCCCGGGACGAACGCACCCGACCACGGTGCGCAGTACCAGGAGCGCGCCGACCGTCGCTCGTGGCAGGCCCTGCAGGTGTTCCTCGCCGAGGTCTTCGACGAGGAACCGACGCTCGCCTGACCGCCAGCGACACGCCGAGCGCGCGGGTGGACGGTGCTCGATTGGCGCTGCGACCGGAGCTGTTGTAGAGTCTTCCACGGCTCGCAAGGGCCACGCGCTCGTAGCTCAATGGATAGAGCATCTGACTACGGATCAGAAGGTTGGGGGTTCGAGTCCCTTCGAGCGCACAGTACCGCAACACCACGAAGGCCCCGGAGACCACCTCCGGGGCCTTCGTCGTCCTCCGGAGCACACGAGGCTGGATCACCCACCACGGCCGCCGGACTACACGGGGACCATGCCTGACGATCTCGACCAGACGGCCGCTCCGTTCCTCGACGCGCTGCGGGACCACCACGCCATGAACCGGTACAGCTTCTCGCCGCCCGGGCACCGGCAGGGCCGCGGGGTCGACACCGAGACGCTGTCGGTGCTCGGGTCGGACCCGTTCCGCAACGACGTGCTCGCCAGTGGTGGCCTCGACGACCGGACGTCGTCGAACGGCTACCTCGCGACCGCGGAGGCCCTGATGGCAGACGCCGTGGGCGCGGACAAGGTCTTCTTCTCGACCTGCGGCAGCTCGCTGTCGGTCAAGGCGGCGATGCTCTCGGTCGGCGGAGTGGACGGCGGGATCGTCATCGGCCGGGATGCGCACAAGTCGGTCACGGCCGGCCTGGTGTTCTCCGGGCTGCAGCCCTACTGGGTCGAACCCCGGATCGACGACGACCAGGGGATCTCGCACCCGCCGTCGCCCGAGGACTACGCCGCGGTCTGGGACGCCCACCCGGACGCGGCCGCTGCGCTGGTCGTCAGTCCCACCCCGTACGGCACCTGCGCCGACATCGAGGGCATCGCCGCGGTCTGCCACGAGCGCGGCAAGCCCCTCATCGTCGACGAGGCGTGGGGTGCGCACCTGCCGTTCTCCGAACACCTGCCCTCCTGGGCGATGAGTGCGGGCGCCGACGTGTGCGTCACGAGCGTGCACAAGATGGGCCTCGGCTTCGAGCAGGGCTCCGTCCTGCACCTCCGGGGCGACCTCGTCGACCACGACCACCTCTGGGCCTGCGCCGACATGCTCATGACCACCAGCCCGAACGTGCTCGTCTACGCCGCGATGGACGGCTGGCGGCGACACATGGTGCAGGACGGTGCCGAGCGGATCGCGCGTGCGATCGAACTCGCCGACCGCACCCGGGAGCGCATCGACGCCATCGACGGGATCAGCGTGCTGCACGACGAGCTCCTGCACGCGGAGGCCTCGCACGAGCTCGACCCGATGCGCATGCTGCTCGACGTCCAGGCGCTCGGGATCAACGGGTACCACGCGCTCGACTGGATCCGGGAGCACCACCAGATCGACCTCGGGCTGTCCGACCACCGGCACCTGGGCGTCGACATCTCGATCGCCGACGACGAGTTCACGACCGATCGGCTCGTGCAGGCACTCGAGGCCCTCGCTGCCACGGCGCCCGGACTCGACCAGGACCCGCCGGTGCAGCTGCCCGGCCGCGCGGGCATCGTGCTCGAGTCGGTGGTGACGCCGCGCGAGGCGTTCTTCGCCCCGGCCGAGTCCGTCCCGGCGGAGGAGGCGGCCGGACGGATCGCGGCCGAGCAGGCGACGCCCTACCCGCCCGGCATCCCCGCGTACGTGCCGGGGGAGCGGATCACCACCGAGGTCATCGAGTACCTGCGGAGTGGTCTGGAGGCGGGCATGGTCCTGCCGGACCCGACCGACGGCAGCCTCGGCACCATCCGCGTCATGCGCGACGTGCGGTAGCGGGCGGGCGGCCCGGCCACTCCGGCGACTCAGCCCGGCCAGCCCAGCGACTCACCCCGGCCAGCCCGGCGACTCACCCCGGCCAGGCCTCGCGCCGCCACCCACCGTCCGCGGCGCGCTCGTACGCCAGCCGGTTGCTCGGCCCGTCCGTCGCGCCCTGCCAGAACAGCATCCGCAGCGGTGTCAGCGCGTAGCCGCCCCACGTCGTCGGCGGCTCGAGTGGGCCACCGCCACGCTCCTCGCCGAACGCCGTCCACCGCTCGCGACGGAGCGCGGCCGTCGCACCCGCCAGGTCGGCGTCGTTCACCCAGGCGAGCACCTGCAGGTACCGGGTCCGCGCGGCGTAGGCGAGCCGGGCCTCCCGGTCGGTGACCGGCGCGACGTCGCCGGTCACGACGAGCTGGCGGGCGGCCTCCGGCCAGACGATCGTCACGGAGGCCCGGGGGACGGCCGCCAGTTCGGCCGCCTTCCGGCTCCGGGTGTCGGTGTGGAAGTGCAGGCGCCGTCCGTCGAACCGGGACAGCAGGACGGTGCGGGCGGACGGGTAGCCGTCCAGCCCGATCGTGGACAGGGTCATCGTCGGGCCCGGTGCCGACCCGTCCACCGGGAGCCAGGCCGCGGCGAGCACGAGCGGCTCCGCGGGCGGCGGTCCGTCGACGGTCGCCGCGGCCTCGCCCGGCAGCACGGTCACCGGGGACCGGCGGGGTCGAAGCGGGCGATCTCGTGCAGCGAGGCCACCGCCTCGGCGAGGGAGTGCTCCCACAGGGCCGCGCCGTACGAGGCGGAGGCGCGGCTCGCGTCCCCGACCACGCCGGGTGTCCCGAAGTCGTCCGAGAGCCACCCGAAGGACACCGGGCCGCCGTTGAACGCGATCTTCGAGAACCCGGCGATGTGTTCCGGCACCCAGCGTTCCGCGAGCGTCATGTCGACGAGGTCCGGGCGCAGGTGCAGGATCATCGACGTCTCGGCCGCACCGCCGTGGATGCCGAGGCCGAGTTCGTCCGCGTCCTCGCCGTCCGGACCCGGCACGCGGGCGAGCGTCGGCATGAGGAACGTCTTCAGGCCGTACCGCTTCCGGATCTCGCGGAGGGCGACCTGCAGCAGCGCGACGTTGCCGCCGTGCCCGTTCGCGAACACGAGCGTGCCGGCCCCGGTGCGGGCGACGGCGCGGCCGATCTGCACGACCGTCTCGAACATCGTCGACGCGTCGAGCCACACGGTGCCCGGCGCCCAGCTGTGCTCGTCGGACTTCGTGAACGCCAGGGTGGGCAGCTGCCAGACGTCGAGCCCCTCGGCCGCGGCCTGCTCGACCGCCGCGCCGCCGATGTGGTCGGCGAGCAGGAAGTCGGTGAGCAGCGGCAGATGCGGGCCGTGGTGCTCGACCGCTCCGGTCGGCTGGACGACGACGGTGTCCGCCGTGAAGCCGGCGGCGACGGCCGGACCCGACAGCTCCGCGAGCTTCCGCGTGCCGCTCACTTGCCGAAGCCCGGGACGGCCGGCTGCGCTGACGCGGTCGACCCGCCGGACTCGACGAGCGCCGGATCGATGACGTGCCCGGGGTTGAGCAGCCCGTCCGGATCGGTGCGCTGCTTCAGGGCGAGCAGCTCCTCCACCCCGTGGTCGACGTAGTACTGGTGCGGGCTGTGCACCCGGACGCCGAGGTCGCGGAGCAGCGGGTAGCCGGCGTAGACGGCCTCCGCCCCGGTGTACGGCGCGGTCAGCATGCCGATCGGGCCGACGTGCGCCGCCTCGATGTGGAGCATGCCGCCGGGGTAGACGGCCTCGACCTCGGCGATCCGGTCGATGAGCGCCTCGCCGCCGACCTCGACGTGGAAGTGCTCGGTGTCCGGGGTGTTCCGCTTCAGCCACCAGATCGGGTGGTTGTACGACAGCATCGACACCTTCGTGGTCTGCTGCAGCCCCTCGCGCACGTCCTCGACGGTGCCGCCGGCGAAGGTGATGAGGTCCTGCGCCTCGTCGAGCGCCGCCGCGTCGATGATGCCGCGCAGGCTGGCCCGGTCGGCGGCGATGGCCGGGTCCGTCGGCAGGGTGGCCGCGATCGCGGCGCGGTCGGCGCTGACGAGCCGCGGCACCGGGGTGAGGCCGCGCAGGGTGCGCACCGCGACGAGCGCCTGCTCGAACGTCGGGAAGGTCGCGTACACGGCACGCCAGTCCTGCAGCGGTTCGAGCCGGACGGTCGCCCGGGCGATGACGCCGGCGGTCCCGTACGTGTGCACGAAGGGCTGCGCCTCGTCACCCTCGGCGTGCACCAGACCCGGCTCACCCGGCAGCGCGATGTCGAGCGCCGTGACGAAGCCCTGCCAGTTCGACCCGTGCGCGATCGACCCGGTGCCGCCGGAGCCGCCGGACAGGAAGCCGCCGATCGTCGACTGCGCGGTGGACGGGTACATCCAGAGCTGCTGCCCGGCGGCCGCGGCGGCCTGCTCGAGGGCGACCATCGACGTGCCGGCCTCGGCCGTGATCCAGCCGTCCCCGACCTCGACGACGGCACGGGCACGGGAGGTGTCGAGGACCAGGCCGCCGTGCAGCGGGATGCCCTGACCGTAGTTGCCGGTGCCCTTGCCCCGGGTGGTCACGGGGACGCCGTGCCGCACGGCGGCCTGCAGGGTGGCGGCGATCTCGTCGGCGCTCGCGGGGGAGGCGACGAGGTCGGCGAGCCCGAGCGGCAGCTGCTCGCTGAGGATCGGGCTCATGGTCGCCTCGTCGACGGAGGCGCGTGCGCGCGTCCGTTCGTCGGCGCTGACACCGCGCTCGCCGAGGAGGTCGACGAGCTCGGCGCGGAGCGCCTCGATGGTGGTGGGGGAGACGGAGACGGGGGTGACGATGGTCATGGCTGCTCCTGCTGCGAGGGAGGTGGGGGACCGACGGGAGGCCCGACACGCGTGCGGTGTCGCGCCTCCCGTCGGTGGATGGTCGGCCGGGCCGGACCGGCTAGAAGCCGAGCGAGATCGAGTCGTCGAGGAACTCGTTCGTGTACAGGTCGGAGGGCGCCAGGTCCTTCTTCATGTTCCCGCCGGAGCCGGAGAAGACGGGCGTGGCCTTCTCGATGAAGTCGGCCATGCGCTGCTCGTCCATGTCGCCCACGTACCCGTTGTCACCGTCCGTGGCGATGCCGCGCTTCTGCATCTGCTCGGCCGCGAACGCACCGACCTTCGAGTCGTACGTCCAGCCGTTGTTGTACTGCTGCACGAGCTGCGTGATGAGGTCGTTCGTCGCGGCGGGCGACTCCAGGTAGTCCACGTCGGCCTGCTGCATGACCGGCACCAGCTTCTCGAGGCACGGCTTCAGTTCGGACATCTGGTCCGAGCGGACGGACATCGTCTCGGGGTAGGGGTTCCAGCCGGTGCTCGAGATGAGGGCCGACTCGACCTCCTTGCCCCAGGCGGCGACCTGGTTCTTGTACACGTACGGCTCGGCGGTGGCGAAGCCCTGCTGGGCGTCCTTGCCGCCGGCCGAGACGAACTTGGACGGGGTGCCGTCGTAGCTGCCGTCGAGGACGCTCTTCGGCAGGATGCCGGACTGCTCGAGGTACGACATGTACGCGGCGTCGTTGAAGTAGCGGACCACGCCGTCGTTCTCCTCGAGCGCCTTGCCGAGGCTCTCGATGCTGTCGACGTCCGGGTAGGTCGCCGGGTCCCACATGATCGCCATCGGGGACTGGTCGTTCTCGGCGAAGACGGCGGTCGTGGGCAGCTCGCCGGAGAACATGACCGCTTCGTCGGTGGAGACGTAGCCGAGCGTGATCGACTTGTCCTGGTACATCTGCGAGCTGACCTTGGAGTAGCCGATGGCCGGGCCGCCGGCACGGATCTCGAGCTTGACGCCGGTCGGCTTGCCGTTCGCGACCAGGTCGCCCGTGACGGTCTTGCCGGAGGCGTCGATCGCCGGGTTCGCGCCGAGCATCTGGTACAGGTGACCGTGCTCGCCCTCCGGGTTCCAGTCGGTCTGGACGACCACGGTCGCGGGGCAGACGTCGGACAGGTCGACGGCCGGGCCGGTGGCGGCGCTCGTCGCAGCGGTGGTGGTGGCGCTCGTCGCCGAACCGCTCGCGCAGCCGGTGAGGGCGATCGCGGAGACGGTGAGGGCGGCGGTGACAGCGCCGAGTCGGGTGGTGGTGCGCATGGAGGCTCCGTTCGTGGTGCGGGTCTCGTGGTGCTGGGGCGGGTGCTGTGGGAGGGGGAGGGGAGACGGGGATCGGATCAGCCGAAGTCGTGCCAGCGGCCGACGGCCAGACGACCGAGCAGGCCGAAGACGAGGAACACCGCGACGCCGTAGAGCGAGGCGATGATGATGGTCGCGTAGAGCTCGGGCCCCATCAGCCGCGAGGCCGTCACCTGGATGAGGACGCCGAGGCCGGGGTTGCCGCGCTGGAAGAACTGGTCGCCGACGATGGCGCCGATGACGCTGAGGCCGGCCGAGGTGCGCAGGCCGACGAAGATCGACGGCAGGGCGGCGGGGACCTGCAGCTTCACGAGCTGGGCGAACCGGCCGGCACGCTGCAGGCGGAAGAGCTCGCGCTGCCCCTTGTCGGCCGACTGCAGGCCGAAGAGCGTGTTCGACACCATCGGGAACAGGGCGATCATCACGGTGACGATGACGCGGCTCGTGAACTCGTACCCGAACAGGGCGCCGATGAGCGGCACGAGCGCCAGGATCGGCACGCACTGCAGCACGACCGCATACGGGTAGAGCGAGTTCTCGAGCCACTTCGCCTGCGCCATCGCCATCGCCCAGAGGACGCCGATGACGATGGCGAACAGGAGGCCGGTGAGCGAGACGACCGTCGTCCGGCCGAGTGCCGTCCACAGGTCGTGGCCGAAGGTCGAGGGTGCGCCGTTCATCCCGGTCGGGGCGACGATCGCCTTGAGCACGAGGTGCGGGTACGGCACGAGGAAGGCCAGGCCCCGCACGTGGTCGTAGTAGGCGGCCGCGGCGTACCAGACGCCGACGAGCACCGCGAGGACGACGACGGGCTGCCACCAGGTGACCGACCGACGGGTGCGCGGGGTGGAGCGACGGGCGGCGGTGCGCGCGGTGCGGGCGTCCGCGACCTCCTGCAGCGTGACCATCAGCGGTGTCCTTCCCGGAGTGCGTGCGAGACCTCGCCGACGAGTTCGGCGAACTCCGGCGTGAAGCGGATGTCGGGGTCACGGGGCATCGGGAACGGCACCGCGAAGCGCCCGACGATGCCGCCCGGACGGCCGGACATGACGACGACCTCGGTGGACAGGTAGACCGCCTCGGACACCGAGTGGGTGATGAAGAGCCCGGCGAACTGCTGCTCGACGAACAGGCGGAGCAGCTCGTCGTTCAGCCGCTCGCGGGTGATCTCGTCGAGGGCGCCGAACGGCTCGTCGAACAGGAACAGCTCCGGGTCGAGCGTCAGGGACCGGGCGAGTGAGACGCGCATCCGCATGCCGCCGGAGAGCTGCTTCGGCAGGTTCGTCTCGAAGCCGTTCAGCCCGACGAGGTCGATCGCGTGCGCCGCCTTCGCGGCCCGCTCGGCCTTCGGCACGTCCCCGAGTTCGGCGAGGAGCTCGACGTTGCCCTGCACGGTGCGCCACGGCAGGAGGGTGGCGTCCTGGAACACGTACCCGATCCGGTCGGCGGCGACCCCGGCCGCGCCGTCGGACGCGGTCTCGAGCCCGGACGCGATCCGCAGCAGCGTCGACTTGCCGCAGCCGGAGGGGCCGACGACGGAGACGAACTGCCCGCGGTCGACGGTGAGGTCGACGCCCTGCAGCGCGATCGTGCCGTTGGGGAAGGTCATCTCGACGTTCCGGAAGTCGAGCAGCGTGTCCGTCGCGGTGACGGGGGCTGGTGCGGTGGTGGTCACGGGTACCTCGTGTTCTCGTGCATGGTGGTGCGCGGTCAGGGAACGGGGACGGTTGCGGGCTCGGGCACGGCGGGTGCCTAGGCGCGGGTGGGGGCGGCGACGCTGCGCTGCACCTCGGTGCGGGCGACGAGCCGCCCGCGGGACAGGACGATGCGGTCGGCCGGCGCGTTCGCGACCGCGTCGGTGACGCTGGTCGCGGCGACGGCGAGCAGGTCGGCGCGCGCCCCGACGACCGGGCCGGCGGCCGGGAGGCCCATCACGCTCCGGGCGGCGACGCTCACCATCGCGTACGCCTCGTCGGGCGTCAGGTGTCCGGCGGTGACGAGGAGGGACGCGGTCTCGAGCGCGTCGCTGCGGCCGACCGGGTTGAACGGGTCGCGGACGTTGTCGGCGCCGGCGGCCACCCGGACCCCGGCGGCGAGGAGTGCGCGGATCGCCGTCAGGCCGCGCGGCGTCGACACCGGGTGCTGCCAGCCCTGCAGGTAGAGGTTCGTGATCGGCAGCGTGATGACGCCGATGTCCGCGGCGGCCACGTCGGCGACGACCTCGGCCAGCCGCTCCGGGCCGAGCGTGCCGAGCCGGACGCAGTGGCCGGCGGAGTACTGGCGGTCGCGCGGCCAGTCGCGGACCGCCCGGGCGTAGTGGTCGAGCGTGACCGGCCCGTCGAGGCTCTCGTCGGCGTGCAGGTCGACCCCGAGGCCGCGGCGCCGGGCGATCGCGAGCAACCGGTCGACGTCGGCGAGCGGGTCCTCGGCGAGGTGCGGGGCGCCGCCGACCAGGTCGACGCCGAGGTCGAGCACCGCTTCGACGTGCTCGTCCGGCGCGAGCGGTCCGGCCAGGGCGACGAGTTCGATGTCCATGAGGTCGGCGAGTTCCTCGCGGACCTGCACGAGTGCCTGTGCTCCGCGGACGCTGTCGGCGACGCTCGCGGTGCCGCCGTCGCTCAGGACGTCGACGTGGGTCCGGATCGCGGTCGTCCCGGCTGCGAGCATGGCGAGCGCCTGCGTCCGCGCCCGGTCGGCGATCTCCGCGACCGACATGGTCGAGGCGTGCGCCGCCCAGGCCGCGATGGCTGACCCGAGGTCGCCGAGCGGCGGCCGGATCCGGTCCGCGCTGAGGGCCTTGTCGAGGTGGGCGTGCGGCTCGGCAGGAGCGGGGAGCAGCAGGCGTCCGCCCAGGTCGAGCGTGTCCGCGTCGCCGGCTGCGAGCGTGTCGGCCGGAGCCACCGCGCTGACCGTGTCGCCGTCGATCGCGACGTCCACGAGCCTGCCGTCCGGCAGCAGCGCGGAGCGGAGGAGGGCGACCCGACGGGGCAGTGACGACTCCATGGGACCCTCTCGATCGTGTGTGACAATGTTGATCGCATCAACATCTCCGATGCTAGGGCGGCCGTGTTTCCCTCCGGTTTCGCGCCGGTTGCCGCCTGTGACGAGATGACGTGCACGGAACGCCCAGCCCCTCCCGTCCCCGATCGGAGCGCGATGCCCACCGAACTGACCGACACCGGACCGGCCACCGCTCCGACCCCCGCGGCCGAGCCCACGACCGATCGCGTCGTCGACGAACAGGCCCGCCGGATCGGCGCGCACGTCCGGACGCTCCGCCGCGCGGCACGGATGACACTCGTGCAGCTCGCCGAGCGCACCGGCCTGTCGCACCCGTTCCTCAGCCAGGTCGAACGAGGTCACTCCCGCGCGAGCATGGTGTCGCTCGAGAAGATCGCCGGTGCGCTCGACACCACGCAGGTCGCCCTCCTCGCCGCCGGGGCCCCGGTCCGCCAGGAGCCCGACGACCGACGACCGGAGGTGATCCGCGCAGGCGAGGGCGCCCGCGGCCCGTTCTCGAGCGGCGAGGCGCGGCTGCTCGTGCACGCCGGACCACACGCCTTCGAGCCGCTCGAGTGGAAGGGCGACAACACCGACCTCGGCGAGTACTTCGAGCACCACGAGGACGAGTTCCTGACGGTGCTCGCCGGTGCCGTCGTGCTCGACCTGCGCGGCCAGGACGTGCTGCGGCTCGGCCCGGGCGACTCGGCGTACTACCGCGGCGGGACCGGACACCGGTGGTGCAGTGCCGACGGCAGCGCGTTCCACCTCATCGTCGTCAAGGAGACGCCGCGGTCCGGAGCCGGCGCATGAGCGCGGGCATCAGCAACGGCGCGTACGGCGCCGCCGTGTCGCAGACAGAGGCGCGACACCGGATGCGGATCGCGGCCCGGCGGCAGGTGGCTGCGGACGTCGTGACGCTCGACCTCGCCCCGCTCGACTCGGCGCCGCTGCCGGCATGGGAGCCCGGTGCCCACGTCGACCTCGGGGTGGCGCCCGGCGTCGAGCGACAGTACTCGCTCGTCACCACGACGGACGACGGACACTGGCGGGTGGCGGTCCTCCGCGAGGCGACCGGACGCGGTGGCTCGGTGGCCGTGCACGACGTGCTCCGTGTCGGCGACGACGTGACCGTGGGCGGCCCGCGGAACCACTTCGGTTTCGACCCCGGGCGTCCCGCGGTGTTCGTCGCCGGCGGGATCGGGATCACCCCGATCGTCGCGATGATCGCCGCGGCCGAGCGGGCCGGGACGCCGTGGGAGCTGCACTACGCCGGTCGGTCCCGCGACCGGATGGCGTTCGCCGACGAGCTCCTCGCGGCACACCCCGACCGGGTCACGCTCGCCGCCGCCGACGAGGCACCCCGGCTGGACGTGGTCGGGCTGCTCGCTGAGCCGCGCGACGCCGTCGTCTACTGCTGCGGCCCCCGCGGGCTGATGGACGCGGTCGAGACCGCCGCCGCGCACTGGCCGGCCGGAAGCGTCCGGGTCGAACGGTTCGAGCCCGTTGCGGACGTCGACGCCCCGGGGGAGGCGTTCGAGGTCGAGCTCACCCTCACCGGCACGACCGTCACCGTCCCCGCCGACCGGAGCCTGCTCGAGGTCGCGGAGGACGCCGGCGCGTTCGTGCTGTCGTCCTGCCGCGAGGGCACCTGCGGCACGTGCGAGACGCCCGTCCTCGAGGGGTCGGTCGACCACCGGGACACCGTGCTCAGTCCCGCTGAGCAGGCCGACGACCACACGATGATGGTCTGCGTCAGCCGCGCGGCGGCCGGGTGCCCGCGTCTGGTCCTGGAGCTCTGACCGCCGGACGCAAGGCCCGGGTCCGGACGCGGTCCGGGCCTCCCGTCCGGCGCGTGGTCGCTCCGTCAGGGGCGCTCGGTCAGGGGCGCTCCGTGTCGTCGAGCGGCGCGCCCGTCAGCGCCGACAGGCGCTCCAGGCCGGCCTGCTCGACGAGTTCGCGAGCCAGCGGACGGGACCGGGCCACGGCCTCCCGGACGTCGACGCGGGTGACCTCGAAGTCGGCCAGGCTCAGCTCGCCGTCGACCCAGACGTCCTTGACCTCGCGGCTGCCCGCGACGAAGACGACCGCCTGGAACGGGTCGTGGACGTTCGCGAGCGTCGGGCTCTCGCCGTCGAACACGACGAGGTCGGCGCGCTTGCCGGGCTCGAGCGACCCGATCTCGTCCTCCATGCGCAGGGCCCGGGCACCGCCGATGGTGCCCATCTCGAACGCCTCGCGGGCGGTCATCGCGGTCGCCTGCAGGTCGCGGATGCGTGCCAGGAGCGCGGCGGTCTTCATCGCCTGCAGGAAGTCCTGCGAGTCGTTCGACGCGGGACCGTCGACGCCGATCCCCACCGGGATGCCGAGCGCCCGCAGTTCGGCGACCGGGGCGATGCCGCTCGCCAGGATCCCGTTCGCGACCGGGTTGTGTGCGACACCGACACCGTTCGCCGCGTAGGTCTCGCGGTCCTCCCGGTCCATCCACACGCTGTGCGCGGCGATGACCGGCACCTCGAACATGCCCGTCGCCTCGGCGTACCCGATCGCCGTCCTCCCCGTGCGCTGGCGGGCGGCGGTGACCTCCTCGCGCACCTCGTGGAAGTGCACGTGCACGCCGTGGCCGCCGGCGACCGCGTAGTCGACGTGCTCCTGCCACGTCGCGTCGGTGTACCGGCCGATCGACGAGACGCCGACTCGGAACGAGCTGTAGTGGCTCGCCTCGGCGGCCTCACGAAGCGCGTCGAACTCCTCCAGGATCGGGGTCGCACCGAAGCCCCGGTCGACGTCCCCAGAGCCGAACGACACGACCCCGCGGAGCCCGAGCTCCTCGAGCGCCTGCACGACCCCCGGTGTCGCCGGCTCGCCGGGGATCGGGTCCGAGCAGAACATGTCGTTCGCCGTCGTCACGCCGCTGCGGAGCATCTGGATCCCCTGCAGCATGGTGCCCGCGTACGCCTTGTCGCGCGTCATCACCGGGTTGACGTGCGCGATGAGCGCGTTCAACCACTCCCACAGCGTGTACTGCGAGCCGATCCCCGTGATGAGCCCCTCGCTGAAGTGCCCGTGCGTGTTCACGAAGCCGGGCGTGACGACGTCGTTCGCCCCGCCGCGGACCGGCGCATCGGGGTGCGCGGCCGACAGCTCGGCGAAGGTGCCGACCGCGGCGATCCGGTCCCCGTCGAGGAGCACCGCGCCGTCCCGGATCGCGGACGGGGTCTCGGAGGCGTCAGGGGCGGCGGTCAACACCCATCCGCCGCGGATCAGGGTCTGCGTCATGGGGAGAACCTAGGGACCCCGTGTTTCGCGCGTGTTCCCGTCCGGTTTCCCACTGGTGCTGGCGGGCGCCGGCGGAACGACGCGGAGAACGGCTGAAGGGGTCACAGTCCTGCGGGAAGGAGGTCGTGTCCCGATCCGCAGGTGTTCTGAGCCCTAGTCATGATTGACATACTGAATGTAAGACGACGAGTATCGACGCCATGACCAGATTCGCGGAACACAGCCGATGCCGAACGTTGATGACGACCGGAGGAGTCGGGCTGGTCACTGCTGCGCTCATCGCCGGGACAGCGGTCCCCGGCGGCGGACCTCGTGGACGGCCGTACAGCCGGAGCGTGCTCTGGGCGCGCGCGTCCTCGTCGCGTACTCCGCCCTCGCGCTCGCGAAGCTGCAGATCGCGATTGTCTACCTCGTCGCCTGTCTCGGGAAGCTCAGCAGTGCAGAGTGGGTGAACGGCACTGCCCTCTTCTACTGGGTGCGGAACAACGTGTTCGGGGCGCCGCCGCTCCTCCGGCCGGTGGCGGAATGGGTGACGATGCGCCCAGTGCTGGTCGCCGCTTCGTCCTGGGGAACGCTCGTGCTGGAGTTCAGTCTCGCGATCGCCGTGTTCCTGCCGACGCCGTTCCGATTGCGGATACTGCTGCCGATCGCACTCCTGTTCCATCTCGCCAACTGGCTGGTGCTCGGCGTGTCGAGCTTCGCGTTCGTGATGGGTGCCGCGCTGCTGATCTTGGTCGTCCCGGTCGGATGGTCACACATTCGACCGAGGATGTACCGGATCCGCTCGGGACGAGAAAAGGAGACACCGGTATGACGGAGACGACGAACGGACCCGCCTGGATGAGGGTGCTCGGCGCTTTCCTCCTGCTCAGCTTCGGTGGCATGGTCGCCCTCATGGTCCTCCTCGTCCGTGAGATCGGAATCGGTCCCGCGACGTTGACGATGCTCCCCGCCGTGCTCGTACTCGGTGCCGGCTTCGTCCTCGTCACCGCCTCCGTGCGCGTGGACGTCGCTGACAGCGTCGCCCTTCGGTTCTTCCCCCTCTGGCGTCGTCAGCTCGAGTACTCCGAGCTGGAATCCGTCAGGGTCGAAGAACAGAGTTGGTTCCGGTTCGGTGGTGTCGGCCTGCGGTGGAACGGCGCCGCGACGGGGCTCATCCTCGGGAACCGGCCGGCAGTCGTCCTGCGGACCCGGAGGAATCACGAATACGTGGTGCAGTGCAGTGATCCGGAGCGTGTCGCCGAACACATCCGAGCCCGTCTGGTCGCGCGCTGAGGATCGATCGAGCCCGCTCCGTAGCCGGACGAGGACCTCGGTCATGCCGCTCGGCGCTGTGGAAGACGACCCCTCGTCTCACTGCTGAGAACGATCGGCAAGCTGTCTCAGCGATGAGACGAAGCCGCGGGATGACGAAGAGGTCCCTGTTCGACACCGTCCCGAAACACCGCGCTGCTACAAACGCTGCATGCTCTCCGTCACCGGCGCACACCGCGTCCTCGTCGACCCCCGTACCGAGCGTGACGGCGACGTCGTGGTCGACGACGGCAGTGCGGTCGCGACGACGCTCGACGCCTCGGGATGTGTCGTCACCGCCGGCCTCGTCAACGCACACCACCACCTGCTGCAGACGGCGTTCCGGACCCTCCCCGGGACCCGCGGTGTACCGATGGCGGACTGGCTGCCGGCGATGGCCGGTGCGTACGGCCGGGTGGGCCACGACCCGGAGCTCTACGGACTGGCCGCTGCCGTCGGGGCCGCGGAGGGCCTCCTGTCCGGGGTCACCACCATCGCCGACCACCACCTCAACTGGCCGGCGGACGCGACGGCGGACGACACGGTCGCGCTCGCCGCGGCCACGGTGGACGCCGTCCGCGGGCTCGGCGGGCGGCTGGTGTTCGTCCGGGGGAGCGCCCGGGACGACCCTGAGCGGGCGGCCGCGTCGGCGGACGCGATCGTCACCGGACTGCTCCACGAGGACGCGGTCGGCGGCGTCGACCCCGACGGACGACTGCAGGTCGCGGTCGGTCCTGCGGGCGTGCACTCGGACGGCGAGGCGACGTTCCGTGCCCTCGGCGAAGTCGCCGCCCAGCACGGCCTGCGCCGACGCACGCAGGCGAACGAACAGGTCGACACCGCCATCGCCCTCGAGCGGTACGGACGACGCCCGCTCGACCTGCTCGAGCAGTGGGGGTGGCTCGCGCCCGACGTCACGATCGCCCACCTGTGCGACGTCACCGACGACGAGGTCGCCCGCATCGCGGCTGCCGGGGTCACGGCCACGCACGCACCGGGGTGCGACGTGCCGATGGGGTGGGGGATCGCGCCGGTCGCGCGGCTCCTCGCCGCGGGCGTCCCGGTCGGTCTGGGCACCAGTGGCGGCGGCAGCAACGACGCCGGACACCTGCTCGCGGACGCCCGCCTGGCGATGCAGGTCTCCGCGCTCGTCGGGCCGCAGCTGCCCGCCCGACAGGTGCTCGGCACGGCGACCGAGGGGTCCGCCGTCGGTCTCGGGCGGCCGGAACTCGGACACCTCGGCGCCGGGTCGGCCGGGGACCTCTGCGTCTGGGACGTCTCCGGCGTCGCGGATGCCGGGGTCGCCGATCCGGTCGCCGGCCTCCTGTGGGCGTCCCCGGGACGGCGGCCCCGGCACGTCGTCGTCGGTGGCCGCGTGGTCGTGCGGGACGGGAGGCTCGTCATGGCCGACGAGGGCGAGCTGGCGGCCCGCCTGCGCGAGCGGTTGGCACGGACACCTGCGTGAGCCGCCCGACGGGACGGACCCCGTCGGGGGCGTCGGTCAGTGCGCCCGGTCCAGCCGGTCCGCGAGCCGACCGAGTGCCCAGTTGAGCAGGAACCCGAGCGCGCCGAGGACCGGGAGCACGACGACGACGACCGTCCAGACGACCTTCGCCAGCTGACTCCGCGTCCGGTCACGCCACAGGACCACCAGCGCCCCGACCTCGAGCAGCATGATCACGAGCAGCACCGCGGCGTGCGTTCCGACAGTCAGGTTCCCGAACACGCCCCACCTCCGCTGGAGGGCTCGGTCGCACTCCGCTCCCGGAGTGTAGCGGCGTCGGGAAACGGCGGACGAGCCTCCCGTCGCTCCTCCCCGTGGTTCCGTGATTCGCGCATCTCGGCGGTCGAGGTGCGCGAATTGTGGAACCACGGAGGGACGGTGGCGGGGTGTCGTGGAACCCGGGCGTCTGGTTCCGGGGACGCGAGAACGCCGTCCCGCTTGTGCGGGACGGCGTTCTGGTGGTGCGTCAGATCGGGTGTTACTTGATCTGGGCGGTGATGGTGGCGGTGCCGACGAGCAGGCCGCGCTTGACGGCGTCGGTCTTGAAGGTCTGGTTCAGCAGGTCCGCGGCGTCCTGGGAGATG
>NZ_QKTK01000011.1:0-127262 GCF_003234475.1 Curtobacterium sp. MCBD17_008
CGCCCGTGCCCGCTCGACCCCGCCCGTCGGGCCGCCCACCCACCCGAACCCGTTCCGGAGCCCACCCTGCGCCGCTCGACCGTCCCCCGCGTCCTCACCGCACTCGTCGCGACCGTCCTGCTGGCGGGGACGGCGTCGGTCGGCGGGGTACCGGGCACACCGACCGCTCCCGGTGCCGCCGTCGCCGCTCCGCTCTGGCCCGTCCCACAACCCTTCCCGGCCACCGACGACCCGCCTGAGACGCTCGCCGGGCTGCCGCCGGGCAGTGCGTACGTCGCGCTCGGTGACTCGTACTCCGCCGGGTACGGGCTCGGGCACCCCACCGGGCTCCCGGTCCGGGCGTGCGCGCAGTCCGGCGAGGACTACCCGCACCGCATCGCCGCCCGCTTCGGACTCGACCTCACCGACGTCACCTGCGCGGGCGCGACGAGCGAGGACGTCCGGGACCGCGTGCAGTTCCGCGGCGCCCGGCCGCAACTCGAGGCGCTGTCCGCCGACACGCGGCTCGTGACACTGACGATCGGCGGCAACGACGCCGACCTGTTCGGCACCGCGGGCTCGTGCCTGGCACTGTCCGCCACCGGCCCGGTGTTCTCCGGCCAGAACGCCCCGTCCTGCCGATCGACGCTCGCGTCCGACGGGGTGGACACCCTCGGCGCCAAGATCCAGGGCCGCGTCGCCCTCGGCGTCGCCGAGACGCTCGCCGACGTCCGGGCCGCAGCGCCGAACGCCACGGTGATCGTGCTCGGGTACCCGGCGATCTTCCCCGACGCGACACACACCCCGTCGTCGGGCTGCTTCCGCCCGGCCGTCGACCTGGGGACCCTGGCCGGGCGGTTCCCCCGGGACACCTACCCGTTCACCGACGCCGACGTCCGCTGGCTGCACGGCGTGCAGGAGCAGCTGGACGACGTGACCCGGAACGCGGCGCAGGCCGCGGGGGCGACCTTCGTCGAGGTGTTCGCCGAGACGCAGGCGCACTCGGCGTGCGCGCGGAAGGGCGCCTACGTCGAGGGGATCTCGCTCGAGTCGCTCGGCGGCCTGAGCCGGATCGACCTCCGTCCCGGCGCGCTCCACCCGAACCGCGCCGGTGTGCGCTTCCTCACCGACCGGACCGCTGACGTGCTCAGGAGCAGGTTCGGCTGAGCCGACACGTCCGTCTCGGACGCGCGACCCGGTCCGGGTGCCCCGCGACCGCGGAGCGGGTCAGCGCAGCACCGCGGCGAGCCGGTCCAGGAGCACCGGGACGGCGGTCAGCGCCGAGATGTGTCCGTCCGCGGGCCGCTCCTCGTACGCCACGGCGGGGAGTGCCGCGGCGAGGCGCCGCCCGTGTGCGACCGGCACGACCCGGTCGCGGGCTCCGTGCACGACGGTCGTCGGGACGGTCACGGCGGACAGCGGGAACCCCCAGTCGGTGACGAACGCCACGTCGTCGTCGGTCGCGCCCTGCAGGCCCGACCCACCCGCCGCCGTCGCGTCCTGCCCGAGCGCGGCCCAGTCCCCGTCCAGGGCCGCCCAGTCGCGGTCGACGAACTGGGACGGGTCGAACGTGGCGGTCGACGCCCAGGCGAGACGGGCCTCCCGTCCGGCGGCGGCCGACCGGAGGCCACCGTCGGCCGCCATGCCGTCCCACCACCCGGTCGTGTCGTCGAACGGCGCGGGCGAGGCGACGACGGCTGCGGCGGCGACCCGGCCGGGCAGCAGTGCCGCGGCGGCGAGCGCGTGCGGGCCACCACCGGACCCGCCGAGGACCGCGACGCGGGGGAGTCCCAGCGCGTCGAGGACCTGTTCGAGGTCGCGAGCGCCGTCCGCGACGCGTCGTCCGGGCAGGGGGTCGGCTCCGCCGTAGCCCGGTCGGGTCACCGCGACGAGACGGAGCCCGCGGGCAGCCGCCGCGCTGGTGAGCGGCTCGAAGAGGGCGCCCGTGTGCGGGGACTCGTGGTGCCACACCACGGTGGGCCGGACGGCGTCCGGTGCGGTGTCGTCCACGAGGACCGAGCGGCCGTCGCGGAGTCCGATGCTGCGCATGCGCGCGAGGGTAGTCTCCGACCGTGCCCCTCCGTTCCGCCGGTCTCCTGCTGCACCGGGGGAGCGGTCCCGCCCTCGAGGTGTTCATCGCGCACATGGGTGGCCCGTTCTGGCGTCGGCGGCCGCGGGCGTGGACGATCCCGAAGGGCGAACCGGTCGCGGGCGAGGACACCCTGACCACGGCGCTGCGGGAGTTCACCGAGGAGATCGGCACAGCACCGCCGGACGGTGTCCCGCACCTGCTCGGCGACTTCCGGCAGGCCTCGGGCAAGGTCGTCACGGTCCACACGCTGCACGCACCGGACTTCTCCGTCGACGTGGTGCGCAGCAACACCGTCGCGCTCGAGCTGCCGCGCGGCTCCGGTCGGTTCGTCGAGGTGCCCGAGGTCGACGACGCGCGTTGGACGCCGGTCGACTGCGCTCGCGGGCTCGTCGTGGCGGGGCAGGTCGCCGCGCTCGACGCCCTCGCAGCGCGCACCTGACACCTCCCGTCTCCGCCGTCCGAGCACGACGGGGAAGGGCGAGCGTCGGGCGTGCGCGGAGCGCTACCGCTCGCCGACGGTCCCGACGGAGCCGGTCGCGGTGCGGATCGAGCCCGTCGCCGCCCGGTGGACCGTGGCGACGGAGCCCGTGATCGTCTGGATCGCACGGCTCACGGTCGGGATCGAACTCGTGACGACGGCCAGCGACGAGGTCAGGACCTCGATCGACGACGTGCTGAGGTGCGGCTGCGCGGTCGTGTGCACCGGGAACCCGCGGCGCGCGAGCACGACGACGGAGAGCCCGCCGAGGAGCACGACCGCCCCGGCGAACGGCAGCGTCTGCAGCCCGGAGAGCCCGAGCACCTGCCCCCCGAGCGCGGCACCACCCGCGATGCCGATGTTCGACGCGCCGTTCACCAGGGCGCCTGCGATCTCCGGGCTGACCCCGCCGGTGCGGATCGCGGCGGCCATGAAGAGCGTCCCGGTCGTGCCGTTCGCCGCCATCCAGACCCCGGCGACGAGCATCGTGCCGGCCAGGGACCCGTGCGTGAACGGCATCACGACGAAGGCGGCGGCCATCGCGGCGATCGACACGACCAGCGTCTGCCGTGGTGCGCGGTCGACGAACAGCCCGGCGAGCCAGAGTCCGACCACGCCGGTGCCGCCGAGCACGAGCAGCGCGCCGGACACCATGCCGGCGTCGAGCCCGGCGTCGACGACGTAGGGGCCGACGTACGTGTACACGACGTAGTGCCCGGCGAACAGCAGCAGGTCCGCGACGACGACGGAGAGCAGTCCGGTCCGGGCCCACGCTCTGGGGGACCCGACGTGCGGGGACGCGGCCCCGCGAACGGAGGGGAGGAAGGCCGCCGCGACCACGGCGAGGACGGCGGCGCACGCGGCGACCCCGCCGACGGCCGGTCGCCAGCCGACCGTCTCGCCGACGCCGGTGGCGAGCGGCACGCCGATCACGAAGCCGAGCGAGCTCCCGGAGTAGACGAACGCGATGGCCCGGCCGGCCAGCCGCGGCGGCACGATCCGGGTGGCGTACGCGGACGCGACGGAGAAGAACAGGGCGTGCGCGACGCCACCCACGACCCGGCCGGCGCAGACGACGGCGAACGAGGGCGCGAGGGCGACGAGCGCGTTCGACACGGTGTACCCGACGAGGGTGGCGACGAGCACGGTCTTGCGCGGCAGCTTCGCCGTGAGGGACGTCAACGGCAGCGCGAGCAGCGCGACGGCGGCCGCGTACACCGTGATGACGACGCCCATGGTCGACTCGGTCACGCCGAGGTCGCGGCTCATGGTCCCGAGCAGGCCGACCGGCATGAGTTCGGTCGTGATGGCGAAGAACGTGGCGAGCCCGAGCACGGCGATCCCGACCACCGACGACGTCGTGACGGTGATCGGCGTCGTGTACGGGTGGACGGTCTGGTTGCTGGTGGTGGACACGGCGGCTGACCTCCTCGAGGACGTGGAGGAGCGCGCGCGGACGACGGGTCGGCCGGGGGAGAGCGCGCTCGGGTGGACGGGATGTGGAGACGGAGTTCTTGCCACTCCACGGCGAGTGCGCCCGTCCAGTGTTGCACGCTCGATCCGGTTCGCGCGAGAGCACCCGGGTGGCTCTCAGGAGCGCTCCAACGCCGCGCGGGCAGGAGCCGTCAGTACATCCGACTCGTGGCGGTGCTCGTGACCGTGCCGCGTACCGCGCCGCCGACCAGGCGCACCCACAGCGTCCCGCTGGCCGACGTCGCGGAGAGCGAGACCGTGCCGTGGAGGGCGTCCTCGCGGGGGTAGCAGGCGCTCGTCCCCTCGATCCGGTCCGCCGTGGCGACGAGGCAGATGGTCGACGGGTCCCGTCCGACCGCCGCCCACACGTTCCACGGCGTGCCCGCCGCGTCGCCCGACAGCGAGCGGTTCGTGAAGACGAGCCGCGTCGAGCGCAGCGCGACCGGGGCCTCGATGGAGCCGGGGAGTTGGTCGGCGAAGGTCTGCGGCAGGTCGAGCATCTGTTCGACGGTGACCGTGCCGGCCGCCGGGGTCACGGTGGCGCGACCGGGTTCCGCGGATCTCGCGCCGACCGAGAGTCCGACGCCGGTGCCGAGCACCAGTCCGACCACGACGGCGCCGGCACCGGACGCCCAGAGCACGGTCCGGTCGGTCCGGCGCGCCCGGTCGGCCAGCCGTCGGGCACCGGCGAGGAGGCCCGATCCGCCTCGGTCGGGCGCGTCGCGATCCGCGCCGCCGTCGTCCGCGCCGCCGACCGCGACGCCGCCCTCTCCGACCCCGTCCCCGCCGACCCGCTGGTCGTCGGCCCGGTGGTCGTCGGCCCGGTGGTCGTCGACCCGGTGCTCGCCGGGGTCGCGGACGTCGGCGTCCCCGCCGACGCCCGGGATGACCGCGTCGTCGTCGGTCGGGTCGCCCTCCGGACCGGCCGACCGGCCACGTCGCGACGCGGGGCGGGCCGCCGCCCGTCGACCGTCGGCGCCGGAGGACGTGGCGGGCGCGACGTCGGAGCGGGGGCGCCTCCGGGCCTCCTGGTCGAGGTCCGCCAGCGCGATGCGGGCGCGGGCGGCCTCGGTGGGTGTCGACGCGGCGCCCCAGGCGATGCGTTCGAGACGGGCACGTGCTGCCGCGTCGTCGTCGGTCCGGCTCATGCGCGCTCCTCGTCGTCACGCCTGGGGCAAGACTGCCACCGCAGCGGTGTCGGCGCCCACCCAGACCGGGGGGAGTACGCCCGAGGGATGACCGACGCGCAGAACGACCAGTCGACCGACCCGGCGGTGCCCGCCGACGCCACCGGTTCCACACCGGCGGACGTCGACGAGGAGACCCTCGAACCGCTCAGCCACGACACCCAGTCCGGCGCGGCCGACTACGTCGCGACGAGCCCGGGCGGCAGCGGCACCGAACGCCACGTCCCGCTCCCCGAGGAGGAACAGGGCCGCGACACCGAGTACGACCCGGTCGACCAGGGACCGCAGCAGGAGGGCCAGGGCGGCTGACCCGCGGCTCGTTCGGCCCCGCGCCCGCCGTCACCGCACGAGCCGGCGCAGGACCGCGCGCTCCGCGAGCGTCCACACGGCGCTCGTGACCAGGTACAGGGCGGCGGCGAGCGGCGCGACCGCGGCGAAGACGAACGGGACCCACCGTGCGATCCCGGCCGTGACGGCTGCCCCCGGCACGGTGACGTCCGGGTCGGCGGCCGGTGCCGGGTTCCAGTGCGCCTGCGCCCGACGCGTGTGCTCGACCGCGACGACGAGCACCGCGAGCAGCACGAGCACGACCCAGCCGTGCACCCAGAGCGGGGACGTCAGGACCGTGACCGCCGACTGCGCGAGCGGGATGCCGACGAGAGTGGCGCGGAGCAGGGTGTTGACCGTCCCGTCGATGCTCGCGTGCGTGAAGACCGTGTAGAGCAGCGAGACGACGGGGGCCTGCGCGAGGACGGGCAGACACCCGGCCAGCGGTGCCACCCGTTCGGCCGTGTACAGCTCCTGGAGTGACCGCTGGAACCGTGCGGTGTCGCGACCGGCACGTCGGCGGAGTTCCGCGATCCGCGGTGCGAGGCGGCGACGGTCCCGCTCCGCCCGGACCTGCAGCACGGACAGCGGGACGAGCAGGACGCGGACCGCGAGGGTCAGCACGACGACGGCGAGCGCCGCTGCTGCCGGTCCCGCGACCGGGGTGAGGGCGTCGGTGAGGACGGCGACGAGGTCCGCGCCGGCGTGCAGCACGGCGCTGAGGCCGGGCAGGGTGGTGATGTCCATGGATGGTCCTTCGATCGGAGGGGTCGGGCGCGAGCGCGGCCCGACACCGACCGGTGTCAGACCGCCGGGACGCCCCCCGGAGCCCGTGACCGCACGTGCCCGTCCGCATCCGGGTCGCTCCAGGCGATCCGGGTGACGAGGTCCGGTGCCGTGGAGGGCACCGGGAGACGGTCCGCTCCGACCGCGGTGATGAGCAGGGCGACGAGCCGCAGCACGAGCGCGGCTGCGGCGAGCGCGGCGATCCCGGCGACGGTGACGCCCACGACGGTGACGCCGAGCACGGCGACCGCGAGGGCCGGTGGTGCACCAGGGACCCATGCGTGACCGAGCGCGGCGGGGCCCGGCGCGTGCAGCGCGGAGACCACGCGGAGCAGCACCTCGATGACCGTCATGGTGCGGCTCAGCGTACCGTCCGCGAGCCTCCGGAGACGTGCCGGGGACGCGGGGCAGGATCGGTGCATGAGCGCAGCTTCCCCGAGCACCCCGGCGACGGTCGCGCTGGAGCGGGCCGGCGTCCCCTACACGCCGCACGTCTACGAGCACCACGAGAGCGCGACGAACTTCGGCGAGGAAGCAGCGGCGGCACTCGGGCTCCGCGAGGAGCAGGTCTTCAAGACCCTCGTGGTGTCGGTCGACGGTGAACTCGCGGTGGCGATCGTCCCCGTGGCGGACCGGCTCGACCTCAAGGCCGTCGCGGCGGCCGTCGGCGGGAAGAAGGCGTCGCTCGCGGACCCCGCGCTCGCGGAACGCCGCACCGGGTACGTCGTCGGCGGGATCAGTCCGGTGGGACAGCGGACACGACTGCGCACCGTGCTGGACGCGTCGGCCGCCGACCACGCGACGATCTTCGTGTCCGGCGGCCGCCGCGGGTTCGACATCGAGGTGGTCCCGGCCGACCTGGTGCGCGTCACCGACGCGAGCACGGCGGCCATCACCCGGACCTGAGTCGACTCGCCGCAACTTCTTCCCGGACACGGGAATGACCGCGGCCCTCCTGCGTTGCATTGAGCCGAAGGCACTCAAGTTCCTCAGGAGGTCCCTTTGCCACAGACGTTCGGCCCGACCGGCGGCAACGACTCGTTCGACGAGTTCCTCGCACGACTGCTCGCGGCTTCGCAGAACCCCGGTCAGTCCCAGCGGTCCGTGCCGTTCGGACGACCGGTCGACATCACCCGGCTCCTCAGCCGGCGCACCCACGAGCTGCTCCAGCAGACGGCCGCGTACGCCGTCGAGCAGGGTCAGCACGAGATCGACGCGCTGCACGTGCTGCACGTGCTCGTCGGCACCGAGCCCTTCGCGGCCGTCCTCCGGTCCGCGGGGGCCGATCCCGAGCGGTTCGCCGCCGAGGTCGAACAGCGCCTCCCGATGCCGTCGGGTGACCGTGTCGAGGGTCGCCCGGCCCTGACCCCGTCCGCGCAACGGATCCTGCTCGAGGCCACCCAGGCCGCGCGCGGGTTCGGCAGCACGTACACCGACCCCGAGCACGTCTTCTTCGCGCTCGTCACCGACCAGGACACCGTCGCGGGGCAACTCCTCGCGAGCGCCGGCGTCACCCCGCAGGTGATGCAGTCCTACGCGCACGACGCGGCCGAGGCCGCACGAGAGGGGCGCCCCATGCCCGGCACCACCACCACCGCCGACAAGGACCAGCAGTCGGAGACCCCGACGCTCGACCAGTACGGCACCGACCTGACGGCACGCGCTCGTGACGGCCGCATCGACCCGGTGATCGGCCGCGCCGACGAGATCGAGCAGGCCGTCGAGATCCTGCTCCGCCGCACCAAGAACAACCCGGTCCTCATCGGCGAGCCCGGCGTCGGCAAGACCGCCATCGTCGAGGGACTCGCCCAGCGCATCGTCGACGGAGACGTCCCGGCCCTGCTGCAGGGCAAGCGCGTCGTCGCGCTCGACCTGCCCGGTATGCTCGCCGGCACCCGGTACCGCGGTGACTTCGAGGAGCGCCTGACCAAGGCGATGGACGAGATCGCCGCGCACGCGGACGAGCTCATCGTCTTCGTCGACGAGCTGCACACCGTCGTCGGCGCCGGTGGCGGCGGCGAGGGCGGTTCGATGGACGCCGGCAACATCCTCAAGCCGCGCCTCGCCCGCGGTGACCTGCACCTCGTCGGCGCGACGACGCTGAAGGAGTACCGCCGCATCGAGAAGGACGCCGCACTCGAGCGTCGCTTCCAGCCCGTGACGGTGGGGGAGCCGAGCGTGGAGGACGCGGTCGCGATCCTCACCGGTCTCAGCCCCCGCTACGCCGAGCACCACGGCGTGACGTACTCCGACGAGGCGCTCCGAGCGGCCGTCGAGCTCTCGCACCGCTACGTGACCGACCGGCACCTGCCGGACAAGGCCATCGACCTCATCGACCAGGCCGGTGCCCGCCGTCGCCTCGCCCGGTCGGGCGACGTCGACGTCGACGCGCTCCGTGCCGAGGTCGCCGACCTCACGGCCCGCAAGGACCGCGCCGTCGCCGAGGAGCAGTACGAGGAGGCGTCCGGCCTCCGCGACGAGATCGCCGGACTGGAGGCCCGGATCACCGCCGCCGACACGGGTGACGTGGCCGCGTCCTCCGTCGCGCACCCCGTGGACGACGTCATCACCGAGGCGGACATCGCAGCCGTGGTGTCCCGCGTCACCGGGATCCCGGTGACCCGCCTCGGGTCGGCCGACAAGACCCGCCTCGCGGGCCTGGAGTCCGAGCTGCACGACCGCGTGGTCGGCCAGGACGACGCCGTGCGGGCGATCGCGAAGGCGGTCCGACGCAGTCGCACCGGGATGGGCGACCCGCGTCGCCCGGTCGGCAGCTTCCTGTTCCTCGGACCGACCGGTGTCGGCAAGACCGAGCTCGCCAAGGCGCTGGCCTCGTCGCTGTTCGGGGACGAGTCGGCGATGCTCCGCTTCGACATGAGCGAGTTCGGCGAACGCCACACGGTCTCGCGACTCGTCGGTGCCCCTCCGGGGTACGTCGGCTACGACGAGGCCGGACAGCTGACCGAGCGCGTCCGTCGGAACCCGTACTCGGTGATCCTGCTCGACGAGGTCGAGAAGGCGCACCCGGACGTGTTCAACCTGCTCCTGCAGGTGCTCGACGACGGACGGCTCACCGACGGACAGGGCCGGACGGTCGACTTCCGGAACACGGTGGTCATCATGACCTCGAACATCGGGTCGGAGTTCCTCGCGTCCCGCTCGGGTGCGCTCGGCTTCTCGGTGGCGGCGGACGGCGGCTACGCCGAGGACGACCTCCGCAACCGCGTGATGGGCAGGCTGCGCGAGTCGATGCGGCCGGAGTTCATCAACCGGATCGACGAGATCGTGCTGTTCCGCAAGCTCGAGCGCGGGCAGCTGCGCTCGATCGTGTCGCTGCTCCTGCAGGACACGGCGTCCCGGCTGGCGGCGCAGGGCATGGTGCTCTCGGTGTCCGAGTCGGCGACCGACTGGCTCGCCGAGCACGGCTACGAGCCGGAGTACGGCGCCCGTCCGCTCCGTCGTCTCATCCAGCGCGAGGTCGACGACCGCATCGCGGAGCTGGTGGTCGAGGGCGCCACGCACGACGGCGTCACGGTCCGCATCGACGTCGTGGACGACGAGGTCGTCGCACTGGTCGACGCATCCGTCGCGGTCTAGCGACTCCCCACGACGAAGCCCCCGGCACCATCGGTGCCGGGGGCTTCGTCGTGTGTTCGGGAATGCAATTCCACGGAATGCCGGGGGAAGGGTTGCGGAGTCCTCCTGCGTCTGGATAGTGTTCTCCCGACGCGAACGGAATACCGACGCGTCGGGAATCCGAAGGTCCGAGCGACCGCAGAACCGTGCCGAAAGGGGGCCGACATTGATCACCACACTCACGCCGTTCCGGGCATTCCGTGGAACCACCGGTCCCGTCTCCGGTTCCTGCTGACCGGACCGTCCTCCCGTCTGACGGGCTCGTACGCTGAGCCACTGCTCGTGCTCGATGCCCGGTCCGACCTCCTCGTGGATGTGCTGCTCCGGCGGCACTGACCGCCGGCGCTGACGAGCGGAGCAGGCCGACCGCCCCGTGCTGTCGGACCGGCTCGCTGGTCCGCAGTCGCCGGTCGCTCCTCCGAGGGGTGTCCCCGAGCCGAGCCCGGCACCGCCGTCGACGTCGTCGACGGTCGGCGCCGTCGAGTCGGTCCGGGTGACGGGACGGCGCGTTCGTTCCCGGACCTGCTGACATCTCGCACGCATGCAGAAACGGATCCGCATGCATTGATCGAGGTGTTCCGTCGCGCCCTCCGGGGCATCGTCGACGAAATGCAGCAGGTCATTCCCCGACCCGTTTCCCGGGTCATTCCGTCGACCCTTCCTCCGGCAATCCCGTGGATCTCCGGCAATCCCCTGAAATGAGAACACCATGTCATCGAAGACCCTCCTCCGACCCGTCCGGCCGCCCACCGGCGCGCCCCGGCCGGTGTCACTGCCGGACCGTCTGGCGCTCCGGCTCGGACTCGCCCTCATCGTGTGGAGCCGCCGCACGCGGCGACAGCCCCACGAGATCGACCCGGCCGAGGAACTCCGCCGGCAGTGCGAGCACGAGGCGCGTCTCGTCCGTGAGGCCGAGTGGCTGCTCCTCGTCACCGGACCACGGCAGTGGCGCTGAGTCGCCCGGTGGCGACCAGCGGACGGGAGGCGCGGGACCGATCCGTCCCGCGCCTCCCGCCCGACTCCAGCCGGCCGGTCGGCGTCCGGGCCGCACCCCCGTTGGCCCGTACGGTTGACGGCATGAAGGAAACCGCCGCTGCCCTCGTCGAGCGCCTCACCCAGATCGTCCCCGACTTCCCGAAGCCGGGCGTGCTGTTCCGTGACGTGACGCCGGTGTTCGCCGATCCGATCGCCTTCGGGCGCGTCTGTGAGGCCCTCGCCGCACCGTTCGCGGTGGGTGCGGGGTTCGCGGCCGTCGCCGGCATCGAGGCGCGCGGGTTCGCCCTCGCCGGCGGCATCGCGGCGCAGCACCAGGTCGGCGTCCTGACCGTGCGCAAGGCCGGCAAGCTGCCCGGCGAGGTGCTCAGCGAGCAGTACGCGCTCGAGTACGGGGAGGCCGAACTCGAGTTGCGCCCCGGCCAGCTCGAACCCGGCACCCGGGTGCTCGTCGTCGACGACGTCCTCGCCACCGGGGGCACGGCGGCCGCGACCGTGACGCTGCTCGAGCGCGCGGGGTACGAGGCGATCGGGTTCGCCGCCCTGCTCGAACTCGACGGGCTGTCCGGCCGCGAGCGGCTCGAACCGCGTCTGCCCGTCACCACCCTCGGCGCCGTGCCGGCCTGAGCCTCGGCGACGGACTCCGCGGGTCGGCGCCGGTGCCGTCCGGCGACCGCGCCCGCACTAGTCTTGACGCACCCAATCCGATCGAGGAGTCCCACCATCGTGACCGAGTCAGTCGCCGCAGAACCCGCCGAGCCCGCCGACGTGCCCCAGGCACCCGAGCCCCGCACCGCGACGACGACCACGACGGGCACCGATCTGTTCGACGGCGTCCGCGGTGTCGTCGCCGTCCGGGTGGCCGGTGTGCTCAAGGACCTGGCGGCCGAGGTGGCGGCCGGCGACGTCGTCGAGCCGGTGACCCTCGACGAGCAGGACGGCCTCGACATCCTCCGGCACTCCGCCGCGCACGTGCTCGCGCAGGCGGTGCAGCAGATCAACCCGGACGCGAAGCTCGGCATCGGGCCGCCGGTCACCGACGGCTTCTACTACGACTTCGACGTGGCCGAGCCCTTCACGCCCGAGGACCTCAAGGCGATCGAGAAGGGCATGGACCGCATCGTCAAGCAGGCCCAGCGCTTCCGCCGCCGGGTCGTGACGGACGACGAGGCCCGCGAGCTCATGGCGGGGGAGCCCTACAAGCAGGAGCTCATCGGCCTGAAGGGCGCCGCTGCCGATGGCGACTCGGGCGAGAGCGTCGAGGTCGGCGCGGGCGAGCTCACCGTGTACGAGAACGTCGACCCGAAGTCCGGCGAGGTCGTCTGGCAGGACCTCTGCCGCGGCCCGCACGTCCCGCACACCCGGTGGATCGGCAACGCGGCGAAGCTCATGCGCGTCGCCGCCGCCTACTGGCGCGGGTCGGAGAAGAACCCGCAGCTGCAGCGCGTGTACGGCACCGCCTGGCCCGACAAGGACCAGCTCAAGGCGTACCTCGTGCGCCTCGAGGAGGCAGCGAAGCGCGACCACCGCAAGCTCGGCGCCGAACTCGACCTGTTCTCGTTCCCGGACGAGATCGGCTCCGGCCTGGCGATCTTCCACCCGAAGGGCGGCATCATCCGCCGCGAGATGGAGGACTACTCGCGTCGGCGGCACGAGCAGGAGGGCTACTCGTTCGTCTACACGCCGCACATCACCAAGGGCGACCTGTTCGAGCAGTCCGGTCACCTCGGGTGGTACAAGGACGGCATGTTCCCGCCCATGCACATGGACGAGGCGCGGGACGAGGACGGCAACGTCACCCGACAGGGCGCGGACTACTACCTCAAGCCCATGAACTGCCCGATGCACATCCTGGCGTACCGGTCGCAGGCCCGCTCCTACCGCGACCTGCCGCTGCGGATGTTCGAGTTCGGCACGGTCTACCGCAACGAGAAGTCCGGCGTCATCCACGGTCTCACCCGGGTCCGCGGCCTGACCCAGGACGACGCGCACATCTTCACCACGCAGGAGAAGATGAAGGAGGAGCTCACCACGACCCTCCAGTTCGTGCTGTCCCTGCTCCGCGACTACGGTCTCGACGACTTCTACCTCGAGCTCTCCACCAAGGACCCCGAGAAGTACGTCGGCGACGACGAGGTCTGGGAGGTCGCGACGAACACCCTGCGCGAGGTCGCCGAGGAGTCCGGGCTCGAACTCGTCGCCGACCCCGCCGGTGCGGCCTTCTACGGCCCGAAGATCTCCGTGCAGGCGCGCGACGCCATCGGCCGCACCTGGCAGATGTCCACCGTTCAGCTCGACTTCAACCTCCCCGAGCGGTTCGGCATCGAGTACACGGCTGCCGACGGCACCCGTCAGCGCCCGGTGATGATCCACCGTGCCCTGTTCGGGTCGATCGAGCGGTTCTTCGGCGTCCTGACCGAGCACTACGCGGGGGCGTTCCCGGTCTGGCTGTCCCCGGTGCAGGTCGTCGCGATCCCCGTCGCCGAGGAGTACGGCGACTACCTCGACGAGGTGGTCGCGAAGCTCCGTGCGAAGGGCGTGCGCGCCGAGGTCGACCACTCGGACGACCGCATGCAGAAGAAGATCCGAACGCACACCAAGGCGAAGGTGCCGTTCCAGCTCATCGCGGGCGGCGACGACCGCGACGCCGGGGCCGTCAGCTTCCGGTTCCGGGACGGCCGCCAGGACAACGGCGTGCCCGTGGACGAGGCCGTCGAGCGCATCACGACGGCCATCCGCGACCGCGTGCAGGTCTGATGTCCGGCCCGCTCGACGACGAGGGCGACCCGCTGGTGATCCGGGACGCCGCCACCCAGGCGGCGGTCCCGGACGCCTTCCAGCGCCTGTGGAACCCGCACCGGATGGCGTACATCGACGCCGGCCGGGCGGGCGAGGGTCGCGGGCACCGTGACGACTGCCCGTTCTGCGAGGCACCGCGGAAGTCCGATCGCGAAGCCCTCATCGTCGCGCGGGGCGAGCACGCGTACGTGCTGCTCAACCTGTACCCGTACAACAACGGCCACCTGCTCGTCTGCCCGTACCGACACGTCCCGCTCTACGACGAGGTGACGCCGGAGGAACTGCAGGAGATCGGCGAGCTGACCCAGACCGCGATGCGGGTCCTCCGCCGGGTCGCCCACTGCGACGGGTTCAACATCGGGATGAACCAGGGCGAGGTCGCCGGCGCCGGTGTTGCCGCACACCTGCACCAGCACATCGTGCCGCGGTGGCAGTCGGACGCCAACTTCTTCCCGATCATCGCCCGGACGAAGTCGCTCTCGCAGATGCTCGGCGAGACCCGTCGACTCGTCGCCGAGGGGTGGCCGGAGCACTAGACTGGGGGGATCATGAGCGACAGCACCCCCAGCACCGTCACCGCCACTTCGACCACCGGGTCCTCACGCGTCAAGCGCGGCCTCGCGGAGATGCTCAAGGGCGGCGTCATCATGGACGTGATCGACGCCGACCAGGCCCGCATCGCCGAGGAAGCCGGCGCCACCGCCGTCATGGCCCTCGAGCGCGTCCCGGCCGACATCCGTGCGCAGGGTGGTGTCGCCCGCATGTCCGACCCGTCGATGATCGAGGAGATCATCGCCGCCGTGTCGATCCCGGTCATGGCGAAGGCCCGCATCGGCCACTTCGTCGAGGCCCAGGTGCTCCAGGAGCTCGGCGTCGACTACATCGACGAGTCCGAGGTGCTCTCGCCCGCCGACTACGTCAACCACATCGACAAGTGGGGCTTCACGACGCCCTTCGTCTGCGGTGCGACGAACCTCGGCGAGGCCCTCCGCCGCATCACCGAGGGCGCGGCCATGATCCGCTCCAAGGGCGAGGCCGGCACCGGCGACGTGTCCGAGGCGACGCGCCACATCCGCACCATCTCGAAGGAGATCGCGGCGCTGCGGAACCTCAAGGAAGACGAGCTCTACGTCGCCGCCAAGGAGCTGCAGGCCCCGTACGACGTCGTGAAGGAGGTCGCGCAGACCGGCTCGCTCCCGGTGGTGCTCTTCACCGCCGGTGGTGTCGCCACCCCCGCCGACGCCGCGATGATGATGCAGCTCGGCGCGGACGGCGTGTTCGTCGGCTCCGGGATCTTCAAGTCCGGTGACCCGGCCAAGCGCGCCGCGGCGATCGTCAAGGCCGTGACCTTCCACGACGACCCGAAGGTCATCGCCGAGGTCTCGCGTGGGCTGGGCGAGGCGATGGTCGGCATCAACGTGGCCGACGTCCCCGCGCCGCACCGCCTCGCCGAGCGTGGCTGGTAACGCCGCGCCCCGGATCGGCGTCCTCGCCCTGCAGGGGGACTTCCGCGAGCACATCTCGTCCCTCACGGAGCTCGGCGCCGACGTCGTGCCGCTCCGCCGTCCGGAGGAGTTGGCGGCGCTCGACGGCGTCGTCATCCCCGGCGGTGAGTCGAGCGTGATGGACAAGCTGTCCCGGACGTTCGGCCTCGCGGAACCGCTCGCCGATGCCATCCGGGCTGGCCTGCCGGCCTACGGCACCTGCGCGGGCATGATCATGCTGAGCGCGCGGATCACCGACGGCATCGCCGGGCAGCACACGCTCGGGATCCTCGACACGACGGTCCGACGCAACGCCTTCGGCAACCAGAACGACTCGTTCGAGACGGACATCCCGATGCCGGAACTCGGCGCGGACCCCGTGCACGCGGTGTTCATCCGGGCGCCCGTGGTCGAGGAGCACGGCGTCGACGTGCGCGTGCTCGGGGCGCTGACCGACGGGCAGGTCGTCGCGGTGCAGCAGGGCAACGTGTTGGCGAGCGCTTTCCACCCGGAGGTCGCGGGGGAGGACCGCTTCCACCGGCGCTTCCTCGACCTGGTCCGTTCCGCCTGAGCCGGGCCGCCGGTCGGCCGCGCCAGCGAGGCGGAGGGCGGCCGAGCCTCCCGGGTCGGTAGACTGGACCGGATTTTCGGCTAGACGCAAGGAGAACCGTGTCCGGGCATTCCAAGTGGGCAACGACCAAGCACAAGAAGGCGGTCATCGACCAGCGCCGTGCGAAGTCGTTCGCCAAGCTCATCAAGAACATCGAGGTCGCCGCGAAGATGGGCGGCGCCGACATGTCGGGCAACCCGACGCTGGTCGACGCGGTCCAGAAGGCCAAGAAGACCTCGGTGCCGAACGACAACATCGACCGTGCCGTCAAGCGCGGTGCCGGCCTGACCGGTGAGTCGATCGAGTACACGACGATCATGTACGAGGGCTACGGCCCGAACGGCGTCGCGCTGCTCATCGAGTGCCTCACCGACAACAAGAACCGCGCTGCGGCCGAGGTCCGGACCGCGATGTCGCGCAACGGCGGCACCATGGCCGACCCGGGCAGCGTCGCCTACAACTTCAACCGCAAGGGTGTCATCTCGGTCACGAAGACCGACGGGCTCTCCGAGGACGACGTCATGACGGCCGTGCTCGACGCCGGTGTCGAGGACGTCATCGACCAGGGCGGCGGCTTCGAGGTCATCACCGAGGCGTCCGACCTCGTCCAGGCACGCACGGCCCTGCAGGACGCGGGGATCGACTACGACTCCGCCGACGCCGAGTTCGTGCCGAACCTCAAGGTCGAGGTCGACGCCGACACCGCCCGCAAGGTGTTCAAGCTCATCGACGCGCTCGAGGACTCGGACGACGTGCAGAACGTGTACGCGAACTTCGACGTGCCCGCCGACGTGCAGGCCGAGCTCGACGAGGACGAGGAATAAGACCGTGCTCCGCGTGCTCGGGGTGGACCCCGGGCTCACCCGGTGCGGTGTCGGCGTGGTCGAGGTCACGCCGGACCGGCGCGCCCGCCTCGTGCACGTGACGGTCGTCCGCACCCCGGCGGACATGGCCCTGGAACTGCGGTTGCTCGCGATCGCGGAGGGCATCGCGGAGCAGATCGACACGCACCGTCCGGACGCCGTCGCCGTGGAACGCGTCTTCGCCCAGGCGAACGTGCGCACCGTGATGGGGACCGCGCAGGCGTCCGGGCTCGCCCTGCACGCCGCAGCGGCGCGCGGGCTGCCGGTCGGGCTGCACACCCCGTCCGAGGTGAAGGCCGCCATCACCGGGTACGGCAACGCGGACAAGCGGCAGGTGCAGGCGATGGTCGCGCGGGTCCTCGGCCTGGCCGAGGCACCGAGACCGGCGGACGCCGCGGACGCGCTCGCCCTCGCGGTGTGCCATGCCTGGAGGCTCGGCTCGCCGGACGCCGTCAGCACCGGCACGCAGACGCTCACGCCCGCGCAGCGCGCGTGGCGTGACGCGCAGGCCGGTGCAGCCGGGCGGAGCGCGGCGTCCCCGCTCGTGCGGAGCGGCGGTCCGAGGACGTCCGCGGTCCGCCCTAGGCTCGGGGCATGATCGCGAGTCTCCGGGGCACCTGCATCGACGTGGCCGGATCGACCGCCGTGGTCGAGGTCGGGGGAGTCGGCTACGCGGTGACGGTCACGCCGGCGCACGCCCTGACCATGCGCCACGGCGCAGAGGTGTTCGTCCGCACGGCGCTCATCGTCCGCGACGACGCCTTCGAGCTGTTCGGTTTCGACTCGGTCGAGGCGCTCCGCGTGTTCGACCTGCTGCGCAGCGTCTCCGGCGTCGGGCCGAAGTCCGCCCTCGGCGTCCTCGGGCAGATGACCGCGGCACAGGTGGCGAACGCCGTCGCGAACGACGACGACGCCGCGTTCCGGAAGGTCTCCGGGATCGGTCCGAAGACGGCCAAGCTCATCATCGTCGCCCTCGCCGGCAAGCTCGCCGCGTTCGAGGCGCCGACCGCCTCGGCTGCCGCCGGTGCGGTCGCCGCGCACCCCGCCTCCGAGGACGTCGTCATCGCACTGGTCGGGCTCGGCTGGCGCGAGGAGGCCGCCCGGTCGGCCGTCGACGACGCCGTCGCGAACGAGCCCGGCGTCGCCCAGATGGGGACGCAGGCGCTCCTCCGCGCCGCGCTCGGCACGCTCCGACCGGCGGGTGCCGGTCGATGAGCGGCGGCATCACCGCGGCCGACGCCCAGTCGCCCGAGGAGCTCGCGTTCGAGGGAGCGCTCCGCCCGAAGTCCCTCGACGAGTTCGTCGGGCAGCGGAAGGTCCGCGGGCAGTTGGACCTGCTCCTCAAGGCCGCTGCCATGCAGGACCGGACGCCGGACCACATCCTGATGGCCGGACCGCCCGGACTCGGCAAGACGACGCTCGCGATGATCGTGGCGCACGAGTCGAACCGCCCCCTGCGGATGTCGAGCGGCCCGGCCATCCAGCACGCGGGTGACCTCGCCGCCGTCCTCTCGTCGCTCATGCCCGGCGAGGTGCTGTTCATCGACGAGATCCACCGGATGGCCCGATCGGCCGAGGAGATGCTCTACCTCGCGATGGAGGACTTCCGCATCGACGTCATGGTCGGCAAGGGCGCCGGTGCGACGAGCATCCCGCTCGACCTCGCCCCGTTCACCCTCGTCGGTGCGACCACCCGGGCCGGACTCCTGCCGAACCCGCTGCGCGACCGTTTCGGCTTCACCGCGCACCTGGAGTTCTACGAGCGTGACGAGCTCGAGCAGGTCCTCATCCGCGCCGCCCACCTGCTCGAACTCGACTTCGACCGGTACGCCCTGCGGGAGATCGCCGGGCGCTCCCGCGGGACCCCGCGCATCGCGAACCGGCTGCTGCGACGGGTCCGCGACTTCGCGCTCGTGCACGGCACCCGGGACGGCATGGCCGCGGTCCAGGGCGCACTCGACCTGTACGACGTCGACGAGTACGGCCTGGACCGGCTCGACCGCGCCGTGCTCGAGACGATGCTCACCCGCTTCGACGGCGGCCCGGTCGGGCTCAACACGCTCGCGGTGTCCGTCGGCGAGGAGTCCGAGACGATCGAGTCGGTCGTCGAGCCGTTCCTCGTCCGCATCGGGCTCGTCACGCGGACCCCGCGCGGCCGCATCGCGACCCCGCAGGCCTGGCGGCACTTCGGGCTCACGCCCGGACAGGCCGCAGCACAGCCGGGGTTGTTCGACGCCGACGGTGCGTGAAGGACCGGACATCTGCGTGCTCTAGACTGCTCGCGCCCGAAACCGCTCGACCGACCGGAGGGTCCCCATGGACCAGTACTTCCTCATCATCATCATCGTGGCGTTCGCGGCCTTCATGTTCTACAGCAGCCGCAAGCGCAAGAAGCAGCAGTCGGAGACCGCCAGCCAGATGGTCCCCGGTGCCCGTGTCATGCTCTCGTTCGGCCTCTACGGCACGCTCGTGTCCGTCGACGACGAGAAGGTCACCGCAGACGTCGAGATCGCACCGGGCACCGTCGTCACGGTGCACCGCCAGACCCTGTCCCGCGTCGTGCCGGAGGAGACCCCCGAGGCCGTCGAGACAACCACCACGACCGAGCCCGCGGCGGACCACGTCACCGAGCTGAACGGCGAGCCGATCTACGGCGAGCGGGTCGAGGACGTCGACACCACGAAGCGCAAGACCGAAGACTGACCGACGACGCCGTCGGGACCGCCCGACGGTGCGACACCATGGGCCCCGTGCGTTCCGACGTGCGGGGCTCACGACAGAAAGACGAGACGACCGGTGGCACGATCGACACCCGTCAAGAAGGCGCTCCGCTCGCTCACCTGGTTGGTGATCATCCTGGCGATCCTCGCCGGGCTGAACACCGCAGCGTCGATCCTCGCGAGCACGTCGAAGGACGCCTCCGACAAGTGGTACGACGGAGCGAGTTGGGTCCCGGAGCTGGCGCTCGACCTGCAGGGCGGGACCCAGATCACCCTCGCGGCACAGAGCACCGAGGGGTCGGCCGTCACCTCGGAGCAGCTGCAGCAGGCGGTGAACATCATCCGCCAGCGCATCGACGCCACCGGTGTCTCGGAGTCCGAGATCAACACCCAGGGTGCCAACAACATCGTCGTCTCGATCCCCGGCAAGCCCGACCAGGAGACCATCCAGCGCATCGAGGCCGCCGCGAAGCTGACCTTCCGTCCGGTGCTCTACACCGAGGCGGCGTCGGACAGTGCGGTCGGCGACGACGGCTCGCAGTCCGCGTCCCCGACGCCGTACTCCCCGCCCGCATCGCTCCAGGCCACTCCGAGCGCCGAGCCGACGAACGGCAGTGACCTGGCCTGGGTGACGCCCAAGCTGCAGGACCTGTACACGAACTACAAGTGCTCCGCCCCGGACGACGTGACCGCCGCCCCGGACGACGAGCCGCTCGTGACGTGTGACGCCGACGGCACCGCGAAGTACATCCTCGGCCCGGTCGAGGTCTCCGGCGCGGACATCAGCAACGCCACCTCCGGCCTCGCCTCGAACTCGCAGGGCACGACGACGGGCGAGTGGGCCGTCAACCTGACCTTCAACGGCGCCGGCACGAAGGACTTCGCAACGGTCACGAACCGCCTCGTCTCGCTCGCGCAGCCGCAGAACCAGTTCGCCATCGTCCTGGACGGCACGGTCATCACGGCACCGTCGACCAACGCGGCGATCACGAACGGCAAGGCCCAGATCACCGGCGCCTTCACCGCGGACTCGTCGAAGACCCTCGCCGACCAGCTGAAGTACGGCGCGCTGCCGATCAACTTCCAGGTGCAGTCGAACGAGGTCATCTCGGCCACGCTCGGCACCGCACAGCTCGTCGGCGGTCTCGTCGCCGGCCTCATCGGTCTCGTGCTGGTCATCATCTACTCGGTCATCCAGTACCGGGCGCTGGCGTTCGTCACGGTCCTGTCGCTCGGCGTCGCCGCAGCCCTGACGTACCTGGTCATCGCGATCATGTCCTGGCGGGTCGACTACCGGCTGTCGCTCGCGGGTGTCGCCGGCCTGATCGTCGCGATCGGCATCACGGCGGACTCGTTCATCGTCTACTTCGAGCGCATCCGTGACGAACTCCGCGACGGTCGCGCCCTCGAGAGCGCGGTCGAGTCCGGTTGGAAGCGTGCGCTCCGCACGATCCTCGCCTCCGACTCGGTCAACTTCCTCGCCGCCGTGACGCTCTACGTGCTCGCGGTGAGCGACGTGAAGGGGTTCGCGTTCACGCTCCTCCTGACCACCCTCATCGACGTCGTCGTCGTGGCGCTGTTCACGCACCCGATGATGCAGCTCATCGCCCGCAGCCGGTTCTTCGGTGAGGGGCACACGTTCAGCGGTCTCGACCCTGCCGCCCTCGGCGCGGTCTACCGCGGCCGCGCGCAGTTCCGCGCACCCATCGTCGACGGCAAGCGGCAGCGCAGCGCACGTGAGGCCGCCCGCCGCCAGACCATCGCCGAGCGCAAGGCATCCGGCAGCACGGGCAACGACACCGGCAACGGGAAGGACAGCTGATGGCGAGCTTCAGCCAGTTCGGCAGTGACCTCTACACGGGCAAGCGGTCCTACGACTTCGTGGGACGGCGGAAGACGTGGTACCTCATCGCGGTCGCCTGCATCGTGATCTCCCTCGCGGTGCCGTGGCTCCGTGGCGGGTACCAGCTCGGCATCGAGTTCACCGGCGGCTCCGAGTTCACGGTCTCGGACGCCGAGTCGACCGACCAGAACATCGCCACCGAGACCGTCGAGCGCGTGGTGTCGGACGAGGCACCGCGTGTCTCGCAGCTCGGGACCCACGGCATCCGCGTGCAGACCGGTCAGCTCACGAACGCGCAGACCGACGAGATCGCCTCGGACCTCGCGGCCGCGTACGACGTGCCGGAGTCCCAGGTCGCCGCGACCTTCATCGGAGCGACGTGGGGCGCGGACGTCCTGGCGCAGGCCATCCGCGGTCTCGTGATCTTCCTCGCCCTGGCCGCCGTGTTCATGGCGCTGTACTTCCGCACCTGGAAGATGTCGCTCGCGGCGATGACCGCGCTCGTCCACGACCTGCTCATCACGGCCGGCGTGTACGGCATCGTCGGTCTCGAGGTCACTCCCGCGGCCGTGATCGGTTTCCTGACGATCCTCGGCTACTCGCTCTACGACACGGTCGTGGTCTTCGACAAGGTCCGCGAGAACACGGCGATCGAGTCGCACCGGACGTTCAAGCAGTCCGTCAACCTCGCGATCAACCAGACGCTCGTCCGGTCGATCAACACCTCGGTCGTGGCGCTGCTGCCGGTCGCGGCGATCCTCTTCATCGGGTCGTACGTCCTCGGCGCCGGCACCCTGCGGGACATCTCCCTCGCGCTCTTCATCGGCATCATCGTCGGCACCTACTCGACGATCTTCCTGGCGGCGCCCATGTACGCGCACCTCCGCGAGAACGAGCCCAAGGTCCTCGCGAGCGACGCGAAGAAGGCACAGGCGGCCGCGAAGCAGCGTCCCGTGCAGGCCGGGGCGGACGTCTGATGGGCCCGCAGGAGGTCGAACTGGCCGACGCGCTCCAGCGGATCGAGGACGGCGCGCCCCTGATCGACGTGCGCGAGCAGTCCGAGTGGGACGAGGTGCACGCACCGCAGGCGACGCTGCTGCCGATGTCGGAGCTGCAGGCGCGGTGGGCCGAGGTGCCCGCCGACGACGAGCACCCCGCGGTCGTCGTGTGCCACAGCGGGTACCGCTCGGCCCAGGTCGTCGCCGCGCTCGAGCGTGCCGGGGTCCCGGCGGTTTCCCTCGCCGGCGGGATGGTGGCGTGGGAGCAGTCCGGCGCCCCGGTGGTCCGCCCCGGACGGACTCCCGCCGCTGACGGCGAACGTGGTCACGAGCACTGACCCGACGCGCGTAGTGTTGTCGGATCGAGTCCCGGGAGGCGCAGCATGACCGACACGCGTGAGTCCTCGCAGCCGGATGCCGGTGCTGCTTCCCGGCCGTCCGACGGGTCGCGACCAGGGTCCGCTCCGCGCCCGTCGAGCCCGCCGCTCGGGTCGAACACGACCGGCAACATCGGGTCACTCCGGTCGCTGCTTCCGCGGCTGTTCTCCCGCGCACAGCCGGCCGGTGCCGTCGACACCCTGATCCGCACCGTCCGGTCGCACCACCCGAAGGCCGACACGACGCTGATCGAGCGGGCGTACTCGGTGGCGGAGCGCGCGCACGACGGCCAGAAGCGCAAGTCCGGCGAGCCCTACATCACGCACCCGGTCGCGGTCGCGCAGATCCTCGCCGACCTGGGCATCGGCACGATCACGATCGCGGCCGCGCTCCTGCACGACACCGTCGAGGACACGGACTACCAGCTCGACCAGCTGCGCGAGGACTTCGGTGACGAGATCGCGATGCTCGTCGACGGCGTCACGAAGCTCGACAAGGTCAAGTACGGCGACAGCGCGCAGGCAGAGACCGTCCGCAAGATGGTCATCGCCATGTCGAAGGACATCCGTGTCCTCGTCATCAAGCTCGCCGACCGCCTGCACAACGCCCGCACCTGGGGCTTCGTGGAGTCGGCCTCCGCCACGCGGAAGGCCAAGGAGACCCTCGAGATCTACGCGCCGCTCGCGCACCGCCTCGGCATCCAGATGATCAAGCTGGAGCTCGAGGACCTGTCGTTCGCGGTGCTGCACCCGAAGCTCTACGTCGAGATCGACAGCCTGGTCAAGGAACGACAGCCGAAGCGCGAGCAGTTCGTGCAGAACGTCACGGCGACGCTGAAGAAGGACCTCAAGGCCGCGAAGGTCCGCGGCGACGTGATGGGCCGCCCGAAGCAGTACTACTCGATCTACCAGAAGATGATCGTGCGCGGCCGCGAGTTCGACGAGATCTACGACCTGGTCGGGATCCGCGTGCTCGTCCCGACCGTGCGCGACTGCTACGCGATGCTCGGTGCCGTGCACGCGCGGTGGACGCCGCTGCCCGGCCGCTTCAAGGACTACATCGCGACGCCGAAGTTCAACCTGTACCAGTCGCTGCACACCACGGTGCTCGGGCCGCAGGGACGTGCGGTCGAGATCCAGATCCGCACGCACGAGATGCACCAGCGTGCCGAGTTCGGCGTCGCCGCGCACTGGAAGTACAAGCAGCGCGTCACCGGTCGTGATGCCGAGAGCACGTCACAGTCCGACCAGGACATGGCGTGGCTCGCCCACATCACCGACTGGCAGGCGGAGACGAGCGACCCGGCGGAGTTCCTCGACTCCCTGCGCTACGAGATCGGTGCCAAGGAGACCTACGTCTTCACACCGCAGGGCAAGGTGATCGGCCTGCCGGCCGGCGCGACCCCGGTCGACTTCGCCTACGCCGTCCACACCGAGATCGGGCACCGCACGATGGGTGCCAAGGTCAACGGCCGGCTCGTCCCGCTCGAGAGTCAGCTGTCCAGCGGGGACGTCGTGGAGATCTTCACCTCGAAGAACCCGGACTCCGGCCCCAGCCAGGACTGGCTCACCTTCGTCCGGAGCCCCCGGGCCCGGAACAAAATCAAGCAGTGGTTCACCAAGGAGCGCCGGGAAGAGGCGGTCGAACAGGGCCGTGACGCGATCGCCCGGGCGATGCGCAAGCAGAACCTGCCGCTCCAGCGCATCATGAGCCAGGACACCATCTCCGAGGTGGCATCGGCGATGCGGTACGACGACGTCTCGGCGCTGTACGCGGCCGTCGGCGAGGGGCACGTCTCGAGCCAGTCGGTGATCGAGAAGGCGCTCGGCAGCATCCAGAACGAGACCGAGACGGACGAGCCGGAGCTCGCGTTCCCGCGGCATGTGACGAGCCGCCAGCTGCGGAACAGCGACAGCGGCGTGCTCGTCCGCGGGGCGCCGGACATCCTCGTGAAGCTCGCGAAGTGCTGCACGCCGGTGCCGGGTGACCAGGTCGTCGGGTTCATCACCCGCGGTCAGGGTGTCTCGGTGCACCAGGCGTCGTGCACGAACGTGAAGTCCCTCATGAACGAGCCCGACCGGATGATCGAGGTCGAGTGGGCCCCGTCGTCCAAGTCGGTGTTCCTCGTGCAGATCCAGATCGAGGCGCTCGACCGCTCCGGCCTGCTCAGTGACGTGACCCGCGTGCTGACGGACCACCACGTGAACATCCTGTCCGCCACGGTGTCGACGTCGTCCGACCGGCTCGCCCTGTCCCGCTTCGTCTTCGAGATGGGTGACACGACGCACCTGGACCGCGTGCTCAACGCGGTGCGCCGCATCGACGCCGTGTACGACGTCTACCGCGTCAGCGCGGGCTGAGCCGGGTCGGCTCAGCGGAACCCCGGGCCCGGGTCAGCGCAGCAGGCTGATCCCGGCGTCGCGGAAGCGGCGTTGCGCCTGGCGACCCATCGGCAGCCGCTCGGACGCCGTGAGCAGTGCCGCGAGGCGCGGCGGATCGACCAGTGCGGTCAGCACCAGACCGCGCAGCGCCTCGGCCTCCGCCGCCTCGAACCCGCGTCGGTCGCGCAGCAGGTCGAGCGCCGTCGCGTCGGGGCTGAGGACACGCACCCCCGCCCGCAGCACGACGTCCTCCGGGCGGAGTGCGATCTCACGGACACCGGCCCAGGCCCCGCGGCGGCGGGACCGTTCACCGGCCGGCACACAACTGTCGTGGGGGAGCGGCGGACGGGAACACGCGCCCCAGATCCACGCGGCGCTCCGCCCCGCTGCCACGAACTGCGCACCGGCGACGGACCACGCGTAGGACGCCGCCCGGAGCGCCGTGTCCTGCGGTTCGGCGACGGACGCCCAGCACGCGCCCACCGGGACGAGTTCGCCGGCGAGGACCGCGGCACGTGCCTCGGCCGCCGGCCAGTCGTCGGTGGTGACGAGGCGGGAGGAGGGCACACGGAGATGATGCCCGAACACACCACCCCGAGGCCGACGGTGTGGAGAAGGAGGGTCAGCGCAGGACGTCGGCGCGGTGCACGAGGGCGGCCGCTCCGATGAGGGGACCGTCCTGGGACAGGCCGGTGGGGACGATCCGGACCTTCGTCACGAACGGGAACTCGACCCGCTCGGCGACGGCCTGTCGTGCGTACTCGAACAGGTCGGGGGAGACGTGCGAGAACCCGCCGCCGATGGCCACGACCTCGAGGTCGACCAGGCTCGTCGCCGCGGCGATCGCCTGCCCGAGGGCTCGTCCGCTCCGCTGCACCGCGGCCACCGCGACCTCGTCGCCGGCGGCGTAGGCGGCGGAGAGCTCCTCGCCGGTCGTCCCGGTGAAGCCCTGCCGTCGCGCCCACGCGACGGTCTTCGGTCCGCTGGCCACGGCCTCCAGGCAGCCGGTGCCGCCGCACGCGCACGGGTCGTCGTAGCCGCCGCACTCGACGTGGCCGATGTGCCCGGCGTTGCCGGTGGGGCCGCTGACGGTGCGTCCGTGCAGGATGAGGCCGCCGCCGACGCCGGTGGACACGATCATGCCCATCACGTGGTCGGAGCCCTGTGCCGCCCCGACCCAGTGCTCGGCGAGCGTGATCGCCAGCCCGTCCATGCGGAGGGTCACCGGCACGTCGTCCGGCACGTGGACCGCGACGCGGTCGCGGAGCGGGTACCCGCGCCAGACCGGCATGTTGAGCGGTGACACGAGCCCGTTCACCTCGTCGACCGGTCCGGCCGACCCGATGCCGACGCCGACCAGGGTCGCGTCGGTGGGGAGCGCCGCGAGCGCGGCGACCACGACCTCGTCGACCGCGGCCTGCAGCTCGTCCGAGGTCCGTCCGGGCCCGGTCGGGCTGCGGTGTCGCGTGCCCGGCAGGACGACGCCTTGGTCGGTGACGAGCGCGGCTTCGACCTTGGTGCCGCCGAGGTCGACGGCGAGGGCGAGGGCGAGGGACGAGGACGTGGTGCTGGACATGCGCACTCCGGTGTGGCGGTCGGGAGGCCCGGCAGCGGTCCGCGACGCTGACGTCGCGTCCGGCGCAGCCGACCCGGGGAGGGGATCGGATGGGAGGTCAGGGGACGGAGCCCCGGAGCCGCGGCCCCCACGGGGGCCGACGGCCGTCAGTAGGACGACGTGTCGTCGCCGCGGTCGGAGGAGGAGCCGGTCGCGGCGCGGTGTGCGACCTCGTCGAGGATGCGTGCCGAGGCGCTCGTGCCGATCCGGTCCGCGCCGGCGCGGACCATCTCGAGCAGGGTGTCGAGTCCGCGGACGCCGCCCGAGGCCTTGACGCCGGTGTCGGCGCCGACGGTCTCGCGCATGAGGCGGATGTGCTCGGCCGTGGCACCGCCACCGGCGAAGCCCGTCGAGGTCTTCACGAACGACGCTCCGCCGGCGACCGCAGCGCGGCTGGCGGCGACGATCTCGTCCTCGGTGAGGTAGGCCGTCTCGAGGATGACCTTCACCACCGTGTCGCCGGCTGCCTCGACCACGGCGCGGACGTCCCGCTCGACCCGCTCCCAGTCGCCGGACTTCGCGGCGCCGATGTCCTGGACCATGTCGAGTTCGAAGGCGCCGTCCGCCAGGGCCTGCAGCGACTCGGCGACCTTCGTGGCGGTCGTCGTGGCGCCGTGCGGGAAGCCGATCACGGTGCCGACGCCGACACCGGTGCCCTGGAGGCGCTCGACCGCGTGGCGGACGTCGCTCGGACGGACGCACACGCTGAACACGCGGTACGTGGCGGCCTCGTCGAGTTGTGCGTCGACGGCTGCACGGTCCAGCTCCGGCTTGAGGATGGCGTGGTCGATGAGCCGACGGACGGCCTCGGCGGTGACGGGGAACGATGCGTTGTCCACCCGGCAAGCCTACTGGCAGGCGCACGGCGTACCGTTCCGGCCATGCGCGTCCTCGTCACCGGAGCCACCGGGTACATCGGTGGCCGACTGGTCCCCAGACTCCTCGACGCCGGACACGACGTCCGGGTCCTCGTCCGCAACCCGCAGAAGCTGCAGGACGTCCCGTGGAACGACCGTGTGGAGGTGTCCGAGGGGGACCTGCAGGACGCCGACGCCGTCCGGTCGGCGGTGGACGGGATCGAGGCCGTGTACTACCTGGCGCACGCGATGGGCGCCGACGGCGACTTCGAGCAGGCCGAGCGCGACGCCGCCCGGACGATGGCGCGCGTGGCCCACGAGTCAGGGGTGCAGCGGTTCGTCTACCTGGGCGGCCTGCACCCGGACGGCGAACTCAGCAAGCACCTGCGCAGCCGGAAGGAGGTCGGGGACGTCCTCCTCGGCTCCGGCGTGCCGACGGTCGCGCTGCAGGCCGGCGTCGTCATCGGCAGCGGGAGCACCTCGTTCGAGATGATCCGGCACCTCACCGACGTCCTGCCGTGGATGCCGGCGCCGCGGTGGGTCCGGAACCGGATCCAGCCGATCGCCGTCCGCGACGTCCTGTACTACCTGGTCGAGGCCCTGACCATCCCCGCCGACGTCAACCGCACCTTCGACATCGGCGGGCCGGACGTGCTCCGGTACGGCCAGATGCTCAACGGGTACGCGGTCGAGGCGAAGCTGCCGCAGCGTCCGATCTCCGTCCTGCCCGTGCTGACGCCCCGCCTGGCAGCGCACTGGTTCAACGTCGTCACGCCGATCCCGCGCAAGCTCGCGACCCCGATCATCGAGTCGCTGCAGTTCGAGTGCGTGCAACGTGAGCACGACATCGACGACGTCGTCCCGCAGCCCGAGGGCGGCCTCACGTCCTACCGGCGCGCGGTCCGGCTCGCCCTCGCGAAGATGCGGTCCGGCGAGGTCGAGACGAGCTGGCGAAACGCGACCCTGTCCAGCGGCTCTGCCGACCCGCTGCCGAGCGACCCCGACTGGGCCGGCCACACGGTCTACGTCGACGACCGCAAGCGGCACTCGTCCGCACCGCCCGAGGCCGTGTGGAGCGTCGTCGAGTCGATCGGCGGCGAGAACGGCTGGTACTCGTTCCCCCTGGCCTGGGTCGCCCGTGGGTGGCTCGACAAGATCGCCGGTGGCGTCGGGCTGAACCGCGGCCGCCGCGACCCGAAGCGCCTGGAGCAGGGCGACGCGCTCGACTGGTGGCGGGTCGAACGGCTCGTCCGGGGCCGGTACCTCCGGCTCCGCGCCGAGTTCAAGTCGCCCGGTCGCGCCTGGCTCGAGATGACCGTCACGCCCGCGGACGACGGCGGCAGCGACTACCACCAGCGCGCGATCTACTTCCCGCAGGGCCTGGCCGGACGGCTGTACTGGTACGGGATCCTGCCGTTCCACGGCGTCATCTTCCCGGGCATGGTCGAGCGGATCACCGCCCGGGCCGAACGGGAAGCGCACCGCACCGATTCGACGCAGCGCAACTCCACGTACCAGGATGACGTCGCGCAGCCCGCGCACGAGGAGACGGCATGACCGACGACGGCACGGTACGAGGACGATGACGGCACGCAGGGGACGACCACCCATCGGTTCGTCGCAGCAGCACGGGTCGGCCCGTCCCCAGCCCGTGGCGCGGGCGGCCGGTGCACGCGACGCTCGGGCCGCGTCCGCCTCCGGGCGCGGGAAGGACGGACTGCCGGCGTTCACCCGGCCGGCTCTGGCGCCCTCGTTGCTCGCCGCCGTCGTGCTGCTCGCCTGCGTCGCCTTCATCGACTCGTCCGCGTTCGTGTTCGCCCGTTGGGGCGTCACCGTGCTCGCGCTCATCGTGCTCGTCTTCGCCGTCCGCGGCCGCGTCTGGTGGGCGGCGGTCCTCACCGCCGCCGTGGCGGTCTGCTGGAACCCCGTCGTCACGCTGCCGCTGCCAGGTGAGCTGTGGGCGGGCCTCCAACTCGTGGCCGCTGCGCTCTTCATCGTCGTCGGCATCGCCGTGAAGGTCCCGCGCCCGGCGGAGTGAGCCTCCCGTCGCCCCTCCGTCGGCGCGACCGGCGCGCGCGGGCCGACCGGCCGCGCGGACGGTAGGATCGGCGGTGCCGTGCACGGAGCACGGCAGTGCGACCTGGAAGGCGTGGATGAGCGACGAGACCGAGCCGGTGACCGAGAGTCCTCTGCTGACCCCTCGACCGTCCTCCGGCGGTCTCGACCGACCCGACGTCGTGCTCCGCAAGGGGCGGCTGACGCTCATCAACGGGCACCTGACACCGCAGCAGTCGATGATCGAGGACCTCCTGTTCCTCGACGACGCACTCACGGCCGGCGACGTCGACCACCTGCTCATCCGCGGGAACGACCAGCGCCCGGTGATCGCCGTCGACGAGCGGGACCGCCAGCGCGCCGAGAGCGCCGTCATGGCCGCCGGCGCGGGAGAGCCCTTCTACGCCAAGCCGCCGGGCAAGCCCGCCGTGCTCGTCCTCGACGACGGCTTCGGGTCGGTGGACGAACCGGTGCTCCGCGTGTTCCGTCCCCGGCTCGAGCCCATGGGCCGGCTCCGCTACGGCGCGGAGACGAGCGTGCAGCTCGAGTTCTGGCGGGTCACCGAGACCGAGGTGCTCGCGCCGGTCGAGAACGCGCTGATGCGCCGCAGCCTGCCGATCGAGGAGTTCGTCCTCGTCGACATCGACCGGTACGGCCGGTCCTGGAGCACGGTCGAGCACATGTTCGACGACCACGTGTCGGACATCCGGTTCCCGATCGACATCGTCTTCTCATGGGTGGACGGCAACGCCATCGAGTACCAGCGTGCCCGCCAGGCCGCACAGGCGGACGCCGTGCTGGGAGAGGGCGACGACGCCCCGGCCCGGTTCCGACAGATCAACGAGCTGAAGTACGCGCTCCGGTCGGTGCACATCTTCGCGCCGTGGATCCGCACCATCTACATCGCGACGGACTCACCGGCGCCCTCGTGGCTCGCCGACCACCCGAAGGTCCGCATCGTCCGCAGCGAGGAGTTCTTCGCCGACCCGTCTGTCCTGCCGACGCACAACTCGCAGGCCGTCGAGTCACAGCTGCACCACATCCCGGGGCTCAGCGAGCACTTCATCTACTCGAACGACGACATGTTCTTCGGTCGGCTCATCGACCCGTCGGTGTTCTTCAGTCCGGGCTCGGTCACGAAGTTCATCCTCGCCGACACCCGGATCGGCCTCGGCATGAACAACGCCGCGCGGAGCGGGTTCGAGAACTCGGCCCGTGTGAACCGGCGGCTCCTGCAGCAGCGCTTCGGCGCCGTGACGACGCGACACCTCGAGCACGCGGCCACCCCGCTGCGGAAGAGCATCATGACCGAGATGGAGCACGAGTTCGCCGACGAGTTCGCCGCGACCGCGGGTTCGCGGTTCCGTGCGGCGGACAACATCTCCGTCACGAACTCGCTGTACCACTACTACGCACTCCTCACCGGGCGCGCGATCATCCAGGAGAACGCCTCCGTCAGCTACATCGACACGACGATGCAGGCCGGGCTCCGGACGCTGGACGAACTGCTCAAGAAGCGCAACGTCGACTTCTTCTGCCTGAACGACGGCAGCTTCCCGGAGGTCAGCGACGAGGAACGCACCACCCGGGTGACCGACTTCCTTGAGCGCTACTTCCCGTTCCCGGCACCCTGGGAGCGTCCAGAGGCGTGACGGCCAGAGGCGTGACGGCCCGAGGCGTGACGGCCCGAGGCGTGACGGCCCGAGGCGTGACGGCCCGAGGCGTGACGCCCCGAGCCTGATCCCCGCCGAACGGCGGACGGGAGGCCCGGTGCCGCTCGGCACCGCGCCTCCCGTCCGTCCATCGGTCAGCGCCGGATGGGCGAGACCGGGATCGTGTCGAGGGTGAAGACCGGCATCGACGCCGTGACCGGCGCTGGTTCGACGGCCGGGGGGATCACGACGCCGGCTGCGGCGAGACGCGCTTCCGTCTCGACGGAGGAGACCGGCTCACCGACCGTGGCGTACGTCCCGATGGGGACCACGGAGTGGACGACCTGGTTGCCGTACACGTGCATGAGGTTGAACGACTGCGCGCCGTCACGCCCGCGGGTACCACGCTGGAACTCGTTGAGGTCCTGCGTGTAGCACGTGGCGCTGGCCACCGAGACGGGGATCCCGGCGAACACGGCGCTGGTCGAGTAGTGCAGGTGCCCGGCGATGATCGAGATGACGTCGCTCCCCTCGACCACCTCGGCGAGGGCCGCCTGGTCGCGGAGCTCGACGAGGACGGTCAGGTCCTGCACGCTCGGGACGGGCGGGTGGTGCATCGCGAGGATCGTGCCGTGCGGCGCGGGCTCGGACAGGACCTCGGCCAGCCAGTCCAGCTGCTCGGGGGAGACCTCGCCGTGGTGATGGCCCGGCACGCTCGTGTCGAGCGTGATGACGCGGAGTCCGTTGACGTCGTAGACGAAGTCGACGGGACGGTCGGTCGGCTGGAGCCCGAAGAGCTCCTGGCGGAACGCACCGCGCTCGTCGTGGTTGCCCATCGCCCAGATCACCTGGGCGCCGACACGTTCTGCAGCGGGCTCGATGATCGCGCGAACGCGGGTGTACGCGCCGGGTTCGCCCTTGTCGGCGACGTCGCCGGTGACGACGATCGCTTCGGGTCGGGCACCCGACGCCTCGATCTCGGCGATGATCTGACCGAGGCGTTCCGCCGAGTCGACTGCCCCGTACAGGGGACCGTCGCCGGCGAGGAGGTGGGTGTCGCTGAGGTGGAGCAGGAAGTGGTTCGGCCTGGGGTGTTCGGCCGTCCGGGCGTCCATCGGGTCTCTTCTTCCGTTGGCAGCGAGTGCGTGGTGCAACACGATGCCACACCGACTTCGACGATTCCAACACCGCGGTGTGAACGCCCCGTGAACTGGGGCCGCGTGTCCGATGTCCGCGGGATGACGCGATCGCATGAGGGTGAGGCGAACGCGAACACCCCCCGACCACAACGTGGACGAGGGGTGTTCGCGTTCTTGCCGAGGAATGTCACTTACTTCGTGCCGGCTCCGACCTGCGGGGCCTGGTGGGTCCCTTCGAGGTCAGGACCGTGGTGCGCGGCGTGCGCAGCCTCGAGCTCCGACTTCGACACCGGCTCGATGCGGTCTTCGAAGAAGAAGCGGGACACGCGTGCCCGGGCCTTCTGCATGGAGCTGATGCGACCACGAGCGTCGGGACGGATCATCAGAGGCTTGTAGTCGTTGAACTCCAGCAGGCGCCACCGCTCGTACTCGTCGAGCTGCTCGTGCACCTCGATGAACTCACCGTGCGGCAGGCGCACGATGCGACCCGACTCGTACCCGTGCAGGACGATCTCGCGGTCCTTCTTCTGCAGGGCGAGGCACACCCGCTTCGTGATCCAGAACGCCACGAACGGACCGAGGACCGTCGCCGCCTGGAGCACGTGGATCACGTGGTTGATCGAGACCATGAAGTGCGTCGCGATGAGGTCGGAGGACGCCGCCGTGAACAGCGCACCGTACAGCGTGATGCCGGCGACACCGAGGGCGGTGCGGGTCGGGGCGTTGCGCGGACGGTCGGCGATGTGGTGCTCGCGCTTGTCGCCGGTGACCCACGCCTCGATGAACGGGTAGACGAAGATCGCGACGATCAGGCCACCCAGGACCGCGATCGGGACGAGGATGTTGAACGACACCGTGTACCCGAACCAGACGACCTCCCAGTGCGGCGGCACCAGACGGAGCGCGCCGTCCGCGAAGCCGATGTACCAGTCGGGCTGGGTTCCGGCGGACACGGGGGAGGGGTCGTACGGGCCGTAGTTCCAGATCGGGTTGATCGTGAACAGCGACGCGATGGCGGCGAGGATGCCGGCGACGATGAAGAAGAACCCGCCACCCTTCGCGGCGAACGCCGGGAGGATCGGAACGCCGACGACGTTCTCGTTCGTCTTGCCCGGACCCGCGTACTGCGTGTGCTTGTTGACGACGACGAGCACGAGGTGCACGCCGAGCACCGCGACCAGGATCGCCGGCAGCAGCAGGATGTGGAGCGTGTACAGGCGGCCGACGATGTCGGTGCCCGGGAACTCACCACCGAACAACAGGTAGGCGATCCAGACGCCGATCACCGGGATGCCCTCGATCATGCCGACGATGATGCGGAGACCGTTGCCGGAGAGCAGGTCGTCGGGGAGCGAGTAGCCGGTGAAGCCCTCGGCCATGGCGAGGATCCAGAGCACGAAGCCGAAGACCCAGTTGAGCTCACGCGGCTTGCGGAACGCGCCGGTGAAGAAGACGCGCGCCATGTGCAGCATGACCGAGGCCACGAACAGCAGTGCGGCCCAGTGGTGGATCTGTCGGACGAACAGCCCGCCGCGGATCTGGAACGAGATGTCCAGCGTCGACTGCAGGGCAACCGACATCTCGACGCCCTTCATCGGGACGTACGGACCGTTGTAGACGACCTCGGTCATCGACGCCTGGTAGAAGAACGTCAGGAAGGTCCCCGAGAGCAGGACGACGACGAAGCTGTAGAGCGCGACCTCGCCGAGCATGAAGCTCCAGTGGTCGGGGAAGATCTTGCGCCCGACCTCCTTCACCAGTCCGGAGAGGCTCGTGCGCTCGTCGATGTAGTTCGCGGTGTAGTTGATCAGCCGCGACCCACGGTCAGGAGTCGGCTTGTTCGACGACTCGGTGTTGGGGGTGGTTGTCGTTGTGCTGCTCATGAGCGGGCACGCTCCCAGAAGGACGGGCCGACCGGCTCGTGGAAGTCGCTCTGTGCGACCAGGTAGCCGTCGTCATCGACCGAGATCGGAAGTTGGGGGAGGGGGCGGGCCGCCGGTCCGAAGATGACCTCGCAGTTGTTCGAGACATCGAAGGTGGACTGGTGGCACGGGCACAGCAGGTGGTGCGTCTGCTGCTCGTAGAGCGCGACCGGGCAGCCGACGTGGGTGCAGATCTTGGAGTACGCGACGATGCCGTCGTAGCCCCAGTTCTCCTGGCCCTTGCCGGGGTTGAGGTCCTTCGGGTCCAGGCGCATCAGGAGGACGGCGGCCTTCGCCTTCTCCTCGAGCATGTGCTCGGAGTCGAGCATGCCCTCGGGGATGACGTGGAACACCGATCCGATGGTGACGTCGGACGCCTTGATCGGCAGGCCCGTCGGGTCCTTGGTCAGGCGCAGGCCCGACTTCCAGAAGGTGTGACGGAGCAGCTCGTTCGGGTCTTCCTTCGGCGCGAGGTCGCGCACCAGGACGATGCCGGGGAGGGGGAACGCGACGAGGGCACCGATGAGGGAGTTGCGGATCAGCTTGCGACGGCTGAAGCCGGATTCCTTGTCGGCGAGCTGGAATGCCTCGACCGCCTTGGCACGGGTCTCGTCCGAGCCGCGCGTGGTGTGGCGCATCTCGGTGAGCTCGCGGTCGGAGACCAGGGTCTTCGACCAGTACACGGCGCCGATGCCCAGCGCGAGCAGCGCGAGCGTGATCGAGAGCCCGAGGAAGAGGTTCGCCGAGCGGACGGACCCGAAGTCGTCCGCGTCGATCGGGAAGGCGATGTACGCCGCGATCGACAGGACGCTGCCGATGATCGACAGGTAGAAGAACGTGGCGACCTGACGCTCGGCCAGGCGCTGCTTCTTCGGGTCGACATCGGTGCGCCGAGCGCGGTGCGGCGGCTCACCCGGGTTCTCGAACCGCTCCGCCGGCAGGACAGCGGTCCCGGCCGGCTGCGTCGCGCCGTGCTTCTCGACAGCCGAGGACGAGTTCAGCGCCTCGTCATCGTGCTCTGCCATGGTGTTCCCTTCAGTGTCGTGCGACACGGACGATCAGTTCTGCTTCGCGGTCAGCCAGACGGTCATCGCGACGACCGCGCCGAGCCCGAAGATCCAGATGAACAGACCCTCGGCGACCGGGCCGATGTCACCCAGGCCGAAGCCACCGGGCGACCGGTTGTCCTGCACGTACTTGAGGTACGTGATGATGTCGGCCTTCTGGTCCGGCGTGAGGTTCAGGTCGTTGAAGACCGGCATGTTCTGCGGGCCGGTCAGCATGGCCTCGTAGATGTGCTTGCCCGAGACGTCGCGCAGGTTCGGCGCGTACTTGCCCTCGGTCAGGGCACCACCGGCGCCGGCGACGTTGTGGCACATGGCGCAGTTGATGCGGAACAGCTCCGCGCCTTCTGCGGCGTCGCCCTCGGAGCCGTTCGTCAGCTCCTTGCCCGGGACCGACGGGCCGGGGCCGAGCGAGGCCACGTAGGCGGCCATCGCGTCGACCTGCTGGTCGGTGAACTGCTCCGGCTTCTCTTCACCCTGCGGGCCCTGCGCGGCGAGGGGCATGCGGCCCGTACCGACCTGGAAGTCCACCGACGCGGCGCCGACACCGATGAGGGACGGGCCCTCGCTCGTGCCCTGCGCCGACAGCCCGTGGCAGGTGGCGCAGTTCGACGCGAAGAGCTTCTCGCCCTCGTTCACCTGGGACTGGCTCGACTCGGCGACGGTGCTCGACGTGCTGTCCTCGGCGTTGGCCGAGGTGCTGAAGAGCGCGTACGCGCCGCCCGTCGTCATGAGCGCGACGGCGAGGAGGGACACGGTCGCCAGGGGGGAGCGACGGCCCTTCTTGTTCTGCTTCGTTGTGTTGAACATGCTGTGGGGCTGCCTGATTCTCACTTGAGGAGGTAGATGACGGCGAAGAGACCGATCCACACGACGTCGACGAAGTGCCAGTAGTAGGACACGACGATCGCGGTGGTGGCTTCCTTGTGCCCGAAGTTCTTCGCGGCGAACCCACGGCCGAGCGTGAGGAGGAAGGCGATGAGGCCACCGGTCACGTGCAGGCCGTGGAAGCCGGTGGTCATGTAGAACGCGGAGCCGTAGGCGCTCGAGGAGAGCGTCATGCCCTCGTGCCAGAGGTTGGCGTACTCGAAGATCTGCCCACAGACGAAGATCGCACCCATGCAGTAGGTGACGAAGAACCACTCCGTCATGCCCCAGTCCTTGGGGTTCCAGCTGGTGCGGTGCACCTGGAACCGCTCGGCGGCGAAGACGGCGAACTGGCAGGCGAAGCTCGACAGCACCAGGATGATGGTGTTCACCGACGCGAACGGCACCTCGAGCTTGGCGGTCTCGGTCGCCCAGAGCTCGGGAGAGGTGCTGCGCAGCGTGAAGTAGATCGCGAACAGGCCGGCGAAGAACATGACCTCGCTGCCCAGCCACACGATCGTCCCCACGGCAACGGGGTTCGGCCTGTTCAGGACCGGACCGCTGACGGATCTGGAGAGAGGGGTGCTTGTCACGTCCTCCATTATGGCGGAATCCACCGACAGTGTTTTCGCAGGCAACTGGCGGGTCTTCGAGAATCAGTACGATCGAGCCATGTCTGACGCTCTCTCCTGGCCTGCGGTGATCAGCGCGCTCATGGCGCGCGAGGACCTCTCGATCAGGCAGTCCACATGGGCCATGGAGCAGATCGTCCAGGGTCGGGCCACCGACGCCCAGATCGCCGCGTTCGCCGTGGCGCTCCGCGCGAAGGGCGAGACGGTCGACGAGGTCGTCGGGTTCCGCGACGCGATCCTCGACGCCGCGGTCCCGCTCGACGTCGACCCGATGGCCCTCGACATCGTCGGGACCGGCGGCGACGTCGTCGGCACGGTGAACGTCTCGACCATGGCCGCCGTCGTCATCGCGGCCGCGGGCGTCCCCGTGGTCAAGCACGGGAACCGCGCGAGCTCGTCGAAGTCCGGCTCGAGCGACGTGCTCGCCGCACTGGGCCTCGACCTGACCATGGACGCCGCGCGTGTCGCCGAGACCTTCCAGCGTGTCGGTCTGACCTTCGCCTTCGCGAGCGCGTTCCACCCCGGATTCGCCAACGCAGCCGCGATCCGGCGGGAGATCGGGGTCCCGACGGTGTTCAACTTCCTCGGGCCCCTGGTCAACCCGGCGCGCTGCGAAGCGAACGCGGTGGGCGTGGCACAACTCGACCTCGTGCCGATCATCACGGGCGTGTTCCAGACGCGTGGGGCGACGGCGCTCGTGTTCCGCGGTGACGACGGGCTCGACGAGCTCACCACGACCGGGCACAGCCACATCTGGCAGGTCTCCGGCGGTCGCGTCACCGAACACGACCTCGACCCGCGCGACCTCGGCATCGCCCGTGCGCGCACCGAGGACCTGCTCGGCGGCGAGCCGGCGGAGAACGCGGCCATCGTCCGCCGGGTGTTCGCAGGGGAGTCCGGGCCCGTCCGGGACATCGTCCTGCTGAACGCGGCGGCGGGTCTGGTCGCCTTCCGGCTGGCGCAGGACCCGGACGAGGTCGACCGTCCGATCCTGCAGCGGTTCCGCGAGCAGCTCGTGGTCGCAGCGGACTCGATCGACTCCGGCGCCGCGACGCGCAAACTGGACGAGTGGGTGGGCGTGGCGCCCGCCGCCGTCTGACCCGTACCGCCCGGGGTCACCCCGGACGGACGCCCGCGCCTGGTCCCGACGCAGCACGGACGCGACGACGGGAGGCCCGCACCGGTCCGTGGAACCGGTACGGGCCTCCCGTCCGTGTCAGGCGATCCGCGTCAGCGGACGTCCTCGTCGACCCAGTCGAAGGTCTTCGTGACGGCCTTCTTCCAGAGGCGGAGGGTGCGCTCGCGCTCGGCGGCGTCGAGCTGCGGCTCCCAGCGCTTGTCCTCCTGCCAGTTGGCACGGAGCTCGTCGAGGTTCGCCCAGAACCCGACCGCGAGACCGGCGGCGTAGGCGGCACCGAGGGCCGTCGTCTCGGCGACGACGGGCCGGACGACCGGCACGTCCAGGATGTCGGCCTGGAACTGCATGAGGGCGTCGTTCGCGGTCATGCCACCGTCGACCTTGAGCTCGGTGAGCTCGACACCCGAGTCGGCGTTGACGGCGTCGAGGACCTCGCGGGTCTGCAGCGCCGTCGCCTCGAGGGCGGCACGCGCGATGTGGCCCTTGTTGACGAAGCGGGTCAGGCCGACGAGGGCGCCGCGGGCGTCCGGGCGCCAGTACGGCGCGAACAGCCCGGAGAAGGCCGGGACGAAGTACACGCCACCGTTGTCCTCGACGGTCGTGGCGAGCGTCTCGACCTCCGGCGCGCTGCCGATGATGCCCAGGTTGTCGCGGAGCCACTGGATGAGCGAGCCCGTGACGGCGATCGACCCCTCGAGGGCGTAGTGCGTCTCCTGGTCGCCGAGCTTGTAGCCGACGGTGGTGAGCAGCCCGTTCTCGGAGCGGACGATGTCGGTGCCGGTGTTGAAGATGAGGAAGTTACCGGTGCCGTAGGTGTTCTTCGACTCGCCCTGGTCGAACGCGGCCTGCCCGAAGGTGGCGGCCTGCTGGTCGCCGAGGATGCCGGCGATCGGGACCTCGCGGAGCAGGCTCGAGGACTCGACGTGGCCGTACACCTCGGAGGAGCTGACGATCTCCGGCAGCATCGACTTCGGCACACCGAAGTCGCCGAGGATGTCGTCGCGCCACTGCAGCGTCTCGAGGTCCATGAACAGCGTGCGGGACGCGTTCGTGACGTCGGTCTTGTGGACGCCGCCGTCGGTGCCACCGGTCAGGTTCCAGAGGACCCAGGTGTCGGTCGTGCCGAAGAGCAGGTCGCCGGCCTCGGCCTTCTCGCGTGCACCCTCGACGTTCTCGAGGATCCAGGCGATCTTCGTGCCCGAGAAGTAGGTCGCGAGCGGGAGGCCGACGATCGCCTTGTAGCGGTCGGTGTCGCCGTCGGCGAGCTTGTCGACGATGGCCTGCGTGCGGGTGTCCTGCCAGACGATGGCGTTGTAGACGGCCTTGCCGGTGGTCTTGTCCCACACGACCGCGGTCTCGCGCTGGTTCGTGATGCCGACCGCCGCGACGTCGTGGCGGGTGATGTCGGCGCGCGACAGGGCCTGACCGATGACCTCACGGGTGTTGTCCCAGATCTCGGCCGGGTCGTGCTCGACCCAGCCCGCACGCGGGAAGATCTGCTCGTGTTCCTTCTGCCCGACGGAGACGATCGAACCGGAGTGGTCGAAGACGATCGCTCGCGTGCTGGTGGTTCCCTGGTCGATGGCGACGATGTAGTCGGCCATTGGTGCTCCTTACGACGGTGTTCGGTGCTGCGGCCGGGCCGGGTCGACCCGGCCGCGAGGGTGGTGCAGGTGGTGGGGAGCGCGTCGGACGCGCTGGTGGTGCGGGGGTTCCCTGCGGTGCTAGGACACCATCGGGAGGAGCGCGCCGGAGACGACGGCGGCGAGGGCGCCACCGACGAGCGGGCCGACGACCGGCACCCAGGCGTAGGACCAGTCGCTCGTGCCCTTGCCCTTGATCGGCAGGATGGCGTGCGCGATGCGCGGGCCGAGGTCACGGGCCGGGTTGATCGCGTAGCCGGTCGGGCCACCGAGCGAGACACCGATCGCGATGACGAGGAAGGCGACGGGGATCGCGCCGAGCTCGGCCGGGGTCTGGCCGTTCGTGAACGCGATGACGACGAAGACGAGGACGAACGTGCCGATGATCTCCGTGACGACGTTCCAGCCGTAGCTGCGGATCGCCGGACCGGTGGAGAAGACGCCGAGCTTGGCGGCGGCGTCGGGCTCGGCGTCGAAGTGCTGCTTGTAGGCGAGCCAGACGATCACGGCACCGATCACCGCACCGATGAGCTGGGCGAGCCAGTAGAGGAACATCTCGCCGACCGTGATGTTGCCGAGGATCGCCTGCGCGAGGCTGACCGCGGGGTTCAGCTGGCCGCCCGACTTGTAGGAGACCGTGACACCGGCGAAGACCGCGAAGCCCCAACCGATCGTGACCATCAGGAAGCCGGCCCCGAAGCCCTTGGACTTGGTGAGCGAGACCGCGGCGACGACACCGCCACCCAGGATGATGAGCATCGCCGTCCCGACGAGCTCAGACATGAAATTGACGCCGATGCCGTCCATCGGTACCTCCGATTAGCTGTGTTCGGGGGCCCGGCCTGAGCACCGGCACTCCCCGTCGAGTGATTGAGCCCGAGCATAGTGCTGGGCGTTTGCCCGATGCGGGGGACAGCGAGGCTGCTGCCGCGAAAGTGAGAGGACGTGCACGCTCCCTGGTCACCCGGGTCCGCGCGGAGCAGCGACGGGGCCCCGCACCGTGAACGGATGTGCACCGGAACGGCACGGGTGCGCGGCCGTGCCCCTGGTGCGCGCACCTCCCGGCGGTACAGTGAGCCGACTCCGGACGACGTCGGCGGTGGACGGCTGCGGACCGGGCTCTCACCCGTGTCACACCGTGGAGGCGCAGCATGAAGAAGCTCATCAACGACCCGCAGGCCGTGGTCATCGAGACCGTCCGCGGGTTCGCCCTCGCCCACTCCGAGCACGTCGTGCTCGTGGAGGACCCGGTCCACGTGGTCCGACGCGACGCCCCCGTCCGCGGCAAGGTGGGCATCGTGAGCGGCGGCGGCAGCGGGCACGAACCGCTGCACGCCGGTTTCGTCGGACCCGGCATGCTCGACGCCGCCGTCCCGGGCCCGGTCTTCACGAGCCCGACCCCGGACCCCATCGTCGCCGCCACCAAGGCGGTGGACGGGGGAGCAGGCGTGCTGCACATCGTGAAGAACTACACCGGGGACGTCCTCAACTTCGAGACCGCGGCCGAACTCACCGCCATGGAGGACATCCGCGTCGAGAGCGTCGTGGTCGACGACGACGTCGCCGTCCAGGACTCGCTGTTCACGGCGGGCCGACGCGGCGTCGCCGGCACCGTTGTCGTCGAGAAGTGCGCGGGCGCGGCGGCCGAGCGCGGTGACGACCTGGACGCCGTCACCGCCGTGGCCCGGCACGTCAACGAGGTCACGCGCTCGATGGGCCTCGCGCTCGCCTCCGGCACCGTCCCGCACGCCGGTGAGCCGTCGTTCACCCTGGCCGACGACGAGGTCGAGCTCGGCATCGGCATCCACGGCGAGCCCGGACGCGAACGGATCGCGATGGCACCCGCGGACGAGCTCGTCGACCGGGTCCTCGAGCCGATCCTCACCGACCTCGCCGCTCCGGCCGGCTCGCGGCTGCTCCTGTTCGTCAACGGGATGGGCGGCACCCCGCAGTCCGAGCTCTACATCGCCTACCGGCGCGCCGCGGAGGTGCTCACGGATCGCGGCCACGAGGTCGCGCGTAGCTTGGTCGGCAACTACGTCACCTCCCTCGAGATGCAGGGGTTCTCGATCACCGTCACGGTGCTCGACGACGACCTGACCGCCCTCTGGGACGCACCGGTCGAGACCCCGGCACTGCGCTGGGGTCGCTGACACCGGGACCGCACGACACCACCAGCACGACGACACCGCTCACGACGCCGACCTGCTCGGCCGCACGAAGGGACACACCTTGTCGCTCGACACCGCATGGGCCATCGACTGGGTCCGCCGCACCGCCGCCACGATCGACCAGCACCGAGCGGAGCTCGTCACGCTGGACCGCGAGATCGGTGACGGTGACCACGGCGAGAACCTCGACCGTGGGTTCCGCGCGGTCGTCGAGTCGCTCGACACCGCAGCCCCGGAGACACCGGGGGCGGTGTTCAAGCTCGTCGCGACGAAGCTCATCTCGACCGTCGGCGGTGCCGCCGGTCCGCTGTTCGGCACCGCGTACCTCAAGGCGGCCCAGGCAGCCGGGGACGCGGCCGAACTCGACGCGGACACCCTGGTGGCCGTGCTCACGGCGGCCCGCGACGGCGTGGTCTCCCGTGGCAAGGCCGAGGTCGGCGACAAGACGATGGTGGACGCCTGGACGCCGGCCGTCGACGCCGCCGCAGCATCGGCAGCCGCGGGGGAGACGCCCGAGCAGGTCCTGGCCGCCGCCGCCGACGCCGCGGCCACCGGCGCCGAGTCGACCGACGCCCTCGTCGCGCGGAAGGGCCGCGCGAGCTACCTCGGCGAGCGTGCCGTCGGGCACCGCGACCCCGGCGCCCAGTCGAGCGCCTACGTCCTGCGCGCCGCGGTGGACGCGGCATGAGCGTCGGGATCCTGGTCGTCTCGCACAGTGCCGCCGTCGCGCAGGGCACGGTCGACATCGCCCGGCAGATGGCCGGTGACGTCCGGCTCGTCGCGGCGGGCGGCACCGACGACGGCGGGATCGGCACCTCGTTCGAGGCGATCTCGGCCGGGATCGAGGAACTCGCCGCCGCCGACGCCGTCGTGGTCCTGTGCGACCTCGGCTCCGCCTACCTGACGACCGACACGGCCCTCGACTTCCTCGACGAAGACCTCCGGGCACGCGTGCACGTCTCCGACGCGCCGCTGGTGGAGGGGACCGTGGCCGCGGCCGTCGCAGCGCAGACCGGTGGCGACGTCACGGCCGTGCTCGATGCGGCGTCCACCGCCGGTGGTGCCGGGACGACTGGTCCTGACAACCGCACCGACGCGGCGGGCGGCGGGGGAGCCTCCCGTCCGGACCAGCCGGGAGGCTCGGGCCAGGCCGCCGACAGCGGCGACGCGGACGGGGCGGTCGCCACCGCCACCGCCACCGCCGAGCTCGTCAACGAGTCCGGCCTGCACGCGCGCCCCGCCGCCGAGTTCGTGAAGGCGGCCGCTCGGCACGAAGCCGTGGTCCGGGTGAACGGCGTCGACGCGAAGAGTCTCCTCGCGATCATGGCGCTCGCGCTGCCGAAGGGTGCCTCGGTCACGGTCGAGGCGTCCGGGGCGGACGCGCAGGACGCGGTCGACGAACTCGTCGCGCTCGTCCGCTCGGGCTTCGGCGAGTAGCCCCGACCGGCCGGCGCGGCAGCAGGACCGGCCGGTGCGGCGGCAAGACCGGGCGGTGCGGCGGCAGGGCGGGCCGGTCAGCCGCTCGTGACGACCGACTGCAGTCCGGTGACGCGCAGCAGGTCGAGCCGCGACGCGTCCTCGCTGCCGGGCACGACCGTGTAGACGACGATCCGCAGGTCGCTGCCCGGCACCGAGAGCGTGTCGCAGTCGACCTCGATCGGGCCGACCGGCGTCAGCAGGGTCTTCCGGCTCGTCCGGTGCTCGGCGATCCGGGCCTCGCCCCAGCGGCGCTCGAACTCCGGGCTCGTCGCGCGGAGGTCCCGGACGAGTTCGGCGAGGCGCCGGTCGTCCGGGTACCGCCCGAGCGCACCGCGCAGGTCGGCTGCCAGGTCGGACGCGAAGGCCTCGCCGTGCTCGTCGTCGAAGTCGACGCCCTCGTGGCCGTCGGTGAAGAACTGCCAGACGAGGTTCGCCGACCGCCCCTGCCACCGGTCGCCGTCACCGGATGCCGCAGCCCAGAGGTCGTTCCGGTACAGCAGGTCGTGGCTCGCGGTGAAGACGGCGAGCGGCACGTCGGCCAGCCGGTCGACGATCCGCTGCACACCGGGTGTGATGTGCCGGGGAACGACGCCGCGCGACGGGGGAGCTGCCCCGGCGACGCGGAACAGGTGGTCGCGCTCCTGCTCGGTCAGCCGGAGCGCGGTGGCGAGCGCGGAGAGGAGCTGCGGCGACGGGTTCAGTGCCCGCCCCTGCTCGAGCCGCACGACGTAGTCGACGCTGACACCGGCGAGTGCCGCGAGCTCCTCGCGCCGGAGGCCCGCCGCCCGCCGCCCCGGACCGGCGGGCAGACCGACCTCGGCCGGGCTCACCCGGTCGCGCCAGGACCGCAGGACGTCGGAGAACTCGCTCATGCGTCCATCCTCGCGCCGATCGACGGCCCGACCGTGGTACTCGCAGTCCCCCCGTCGGCCAGGCAGCACGTCGAGGGGTGCCTGGGGGAGCGGATCGGCAGCGCGCAGGATGGACGCATGACCACCACACTCATCACCGGGGCGAACCGCAGCCTCGGACTCGAGACCGCTCGCCGCCTCATCGAGGCAGGCCACACCGTGATCGCCGGCGTCCGCGACCCCGACGACTCCGACGCCGTCCGCTCCCTCGGTGCCTCCGTCGTCCAGCTCGACGTCACCGACCAGGCGAGCGTCGACGCCGCGTTCGCGTCCGTCCCCGCCCTCGACGTCCTCGTCAACAACGCCGGGATCAGCGGCACCTCGTACGGGGTCGACGACCTGACCGCCGAGGCGATGACGGCCGTCCTGGAGGCGAACGTCAGCGGCATCGTCCGCGTCACCCAGGCCGCCCTGCCGCTGCTCCGCGCGTCCGAGCACCCCGTCGTCGTCAACGTCGCCTCCGGCGTCGGCTGGCCGCGGTTCCTCAGCACGCCCGGCCACGACGAGTTCCCGGTGCCGATGATCCCGTACGCGGCCTCGAAGGCGGCCGTCATCGCCCTGACCGTGCAGTACGCGAAGAACCTGCCGACCTTCCGGGTCAACGTCAGCGACCCGGGCTACACGGCGACCGACTTCAACGGTCACTCCGGCCACCAGACGGTCACCGAGGGCACCGACGCGACCGTCGCGCTGGCGCTCGTCGGCCCGGACGGCCCGACGGGGGAGTTCCACAACCGGCACGGGCGCATCGACTACTGACGTCGACGCTGGGCTGGACGGACGGGAGGCGCGTGGCGGGCTCGACCGCGCGCCTCCCGTCCGTTGTCGGTCCAGCGGGACGTGTCGGACCGGACGGCGGCCTCAGCCGCCCCAGTGGGTCGGCCGCTGGAAGCCGTCGTCGAGCCGGGTGTCGGCGTCACCTCGTGCCGCGTCCACCTGCATCTGCGTGAGGAAGACCGCCCCGCGGAGGTCCGCACCGGACAGGTCGGCGTCCCGGAGGTCGGCACCGATGCACTCACACGAGCGGAGCTCCGCGCCGGTGAGGTCGGCCCCGATGAGCAGCGCGCCGCGGAGGCTCGCGCCCCGCAGGTCCGCCCGCCGCAGGTCGGCGCCCACCAGGTCCGCGCCGGGGCCGACCCGGAGGCGGCCGACGCGACGCTCGTCAGCCCGGGTGTCGCGGCTGTCCCCGCCGCGGACCAGGGCCCGCGCGTTCCGGCTCGCCGCGAGCAACAGCGGTCGTGCGGCGTCGTACTCCGCGTCGACGTCGATGCCGAGGATCGTGTCCGGGTCGGCGTCACTGAGCGCACGGACGCGCTCGAAGTCCCGTGTCAGCCGTTCGGCGTCCGTGTCGGCAGGGGTGATCGTGATGGCCTCGTCGAGGTACCGGAGCAGTTCGTGCAGCCGCCGCACGACCGGGAACGCCGCGAACATCGCCTGGCGGGTGGCGTCGTCGTCCCGCCAGGACCGACCTGCGAAGGTGTGCCGCGAGACCTTCTGCCCGGCGCCGGAGCAGTCGAAGACCGTGCAGCCGCGGAACCCCTCGGCCCGGAGGCGCGGATGGATCGTGCAGGCGTCGGCGCCGTCGAGGTTCGTGCACGGGTCGCCGGCGGGTTTGTCGACGGGGAAGTCGACGGACCAGGTGAAGGCCAGCGCGACGCAGCAGAGACCGAAGCAGTTCGCGCAGTCGGCACCGAGGTCCTCGCGGCGGCCGAGGGTCACCCGGGTGCGTGACGTCATCAGGGTCGAGGCTCCACAGCGACGTGAGCGGCGCCGTCCGCGGTGGTCAGCGCCGCGTCCGGAGCGCGTTCGTCGCCCAGAGCGCGACGGCGATCAGCACGGGCTGGAAGAGGAGTCGGACGAACCGCTTCGTGTCGGTGTCCAGCCCGAAGCCGTCCCGGTGGTGCAGCCACTGCGCGATGTTGCCGGGGAAGATGGCGGTGAAGAAGACCGCGGCCACCCAGCCGACGGTCGCCTGCTGGCGGACGAGCAGCATGAGCGCGGCGCCGAGGGAGATCTCCGCGACGCCGGACGCCAGGACGGTGACGTCCGGGTCGAGCGGCACGAACTCCGGGACCTGCGCCCGGAACTCCTGGCGGGCGACGGTGAGGTGACTGATGCCCGCCCACGTCATGGCCGCACCGAGCAGGATGCGGACGACCGTGCGAGGCGCGGTGGAGTGGACGGGACGGCGGCGGTCGATCTCTCGGACAGTCATGTTGTGCACAACCTAACACGGAGCTCCGAACGGCAGGGGAGCCGAGGGCGGCGAATCCGTCGCGCCGCGCGCCTCGGTCGGTCTGAGCTGACATAATATGCATTATCGGCGCGCAGTCACCAGCAACCCGAGTGCGGCACAATCACCGCATGAGCACCGGAACGCCCGACCAGAAGCCCGCCGTCCTGTTCGTCTGCGTGCACAACGCCGGGCGGTCGCAGATGGCCGCGGGGTTCCTGCGTGCGATCGCCGGTGACCGCATCGACGTCTTCTCCGCCGGGTCCGAGCCGGCGGACCAGGTGAACCAGGTCGCCGTCGCCGCCATGCACGAGGTCGGCATCGAGATCGTCGGTCAGACGCCGGCGATCCTGACGACCGACGCGGTCCGGAACGCCGACGTCGTCGTCACCATGGGCTGCGGAGACGCCTGTCCGCTGTTCCCCGGCAAACGCTACGAGGACTGGGAGCTCAGCGACCCGGCCGGCCTGCCGATCGAGGACGTCCGACCGATCCGCGACGACGTCCGCGGACGCGTCGAACGCCTGGTGGCGACGCTCGTCTGAGCGCCGCTACCAGGCGTCCGCGGGTGTGCTGCCCTAGTTCGACGAGTCGTCGGACGAGGTCGGCACGTCCGAGCTGTCGATCTCGAGGGCTGCGTTCTCCTCGCCCTGCTCCTCGACGGTGTGGTCCGTGTCGGGCTGCTGGGGCTCGTCGGCCTGCGTGGTCTCTTCTGCCGGGTCCGGCTGGCTGTACGTCATGTCGGTGACGCTACGCCGCGGTCGCTCGATGGTCGCAGGGACCGCTCGTTCCCGGACAGACGGGAGGCCCGTGGCGAGTTCCGCCACGGGCCTCCCGTCGTTCGACCGCAGTGGTCAGAAGCCCAGCGCGGTGTTCATGTTCGCCGCCGCGTTGAAGAACGCGATCGACGAGAAGACGCCGATGACGAGCGACAGGACGGAGATGATGACACCGGCGATCGCAAGGCCGCGGCCGCGCTCCCCCGTGCGCTTGATCTGCGACAGGGCGATGAGGCTGACGACGAGGCCCGCGATGTTGATGACGAAGGCGAGCACGAAGCCGACGATCGCGAGCGTGCTGAACTTCTGGCTGCTCTGCGCCGTGCTCTGGTACGGGTTGGTGGTGTTGGTCATGATGACTCCGGTGCGAGGATGACGTCAGGTCGCTGACGATTGGTCGACTCTGAACGTACTGACACGGTGGACCGGTGTCCGGAAAGCGGCGCAGGCACCCGCGAACTGGGGGCAGACCGATCGTGCGAGCGGCGGCACCGAGCGTTGCATCAGCACCGAGTGCTGTGTCAGTGCCCGTACCGGCGCACCAGTTCCGGGAGCTCCGCCGGCTCGAACGGCTCGTCCGTCGTCTCGAGTTCGCCCGCCGTCCACCACCGGGCCGCCAGGATGTCGACACGTTCGTCGTCCGTCCACTCGGCGTCGGACAACGTGAAGCCCGCCGTCCGGACGACGTAGAACTCCGCGTGCCCGCGGTCGTGGTCGGCCTGGTCCCACGTGACCGCGAAGTCCCAGGACCACACCGGCTCCCCCGGGTCGGCGATGACGATGCCGGTCTCCTCGCGGAGCTCCCGGACCGCCGCGTCCCGGTGCGACTCCCCCGGGTCGACGCCGCCGCCCGGTGTGATCCACCGATGCGCGCCGTCGGAGGACGGCGCCTTCGTGTCCATGAGGAACACGCGTCCGTCGCGGTCGAGCAGGAGGATCCGGGAGGTCCGGCGCAGGCCGTGTGCAGCAGTCACGGCACCGACGCTAGCCGCCGGGTGCGACGCACGCGCCGCGCGACGGCGAGGGCCGACGGCTCAGCTCGTGAAGGAGCTGACGTCCCCGACGAGCTTCGTGTGGTCGGCGGGGATCGGCTCCACCGCGGCGAGGGCGATCTCGGCGGCGAACTCGGACACGCTGTAGAGCTTTCCGACGGCCTCGCGGCGACCCTCGATGGCGCCGGGGTTGATGCGGTTGAGCAGGGTCGCCGTGATGGTGCCCTCGATCATGTCGCCGGAGACGGTGACGAACTCGATGCCCGCGGCCTCGAGCTGCGGCAGGAGTTCGCGCAGGGCGAGTTCACCGGCGCGCTTGCTCTTCGCGACCGGGACGTACTCGGGCAGCGTCTCGGCGGTCTCGACGAAGTGGGCCTGGTGGCTCGTGACGAAGACGACGCGGGACCCGGCGGGCATGTGCGGCACGGCGGTCTGCAGCGTGTCGACCTGCGCGTCGCGGTTGAGTCGCAGCGCGTAGTCGTCGCCCATGCCGGACTCCATGCCGCCGGAGGCGTTGAGCACGAGCAGGTCGATGCCGCCCCACTCCTGCACGACCGCGTCGACCATCGCCTGCACGGAGTCGTGGTCGGTGAGGTCCGCCCCGAGGGCGAGCGCCGCTCCCCCGGCCGCGACGATCTTCTCCGCGATCTGCTCGGCACGACGCGCCTTGTTGCGGTAGTTCACGACGACCTTGGCGCCGGCCTCTGCCAGGTACCCGACCGTGTCCGCTCCGATGCCGCGGGAGGACCCGGTGACGAGGGCGCGCGTGCCGTCGAGGGATCCGGGGGCGAGGGGGCTGCTCACAGTGGTGTCTCCTGTCGTGGGGCGGCGCCGGTCCTGGTCGTCCCGGGCGGCATCGAGCCTACCAAGGCGCGGCGCGGCCAGCCCGGTACCCGCGCCGCCGTAGGGGCCACCGGTCGCCTCGCCGGAGGGCGCTGGTACGTTGGTCGGACAAGACCGGACGTCGCGACGCAGCGACCGCCGCGCGCGATGTACGGGGAGGGAGATCGCGTGGACGTCACGGAATGGACGCAGGTGATCGTGTGGATCGCACTGGTGCTCGTCCTGGGGGTGGTCGAGGTGTTCACCCTCGACTTCGTCTTCATCATGCTCGCTGCCGGGGCAGCCGGCGGCCTGGTCGCCGCACTGCTCGGCGCCGAGTGGTGGCTGTCGACGCTCATCGCCGCGGTGCTCGCGCTGCTGCTGCTCGCCGTCGTGCGTCCTCGGGTGCTCCGAGCGCTGAACCGCGGTGCCGACCCGCACCGGACCGGTATCGACGGCCTGGTCGGGATGAGCGGCACGGTCGCGCTCGCGTTCACGTCCTCCGGTCCCGGTCAGGTCCGCCTGGCCAACGGTGAGACCTGGAGCGCGCGCTTCGCTCCCGGCACCACCGACCGCACACCACCACTCGGCACCCGCGTGGTCGTCGAGTCCATCGAGGGCTCCACAGCCGTCGTCCGCACCGAACAGAAGGCTGGCCAATGACCCTGTCCACCGGGACGGTCGTCCTGATCGTCCTCATCGCCGTCGTCGTCGTCTTCGTGATCGTCGTCCTCGCCAAGGCCATCCGGATCGTCCCCCAGGCCACCGCCGGCATCGTCGAACGGCTCGGCAAGTACCACAAGACCCTCAGCCCGGGGTTGAACCTGCTCGTGCCGTTCATCGACCGTCTCCGGCCGCTGCTCGACATGCGCGAGCAGGTCGTCTCGTTCCCGCCCCAGCCGGTGATCACCGAGGACAACCTCGTCGTCTCGATCGACACCGTCGTGTACTTCCAGGTCACCGACGCCCGCGCCGCCACGTACGAGATCGCGAACTACCTCGGCGCCGTCGAGCAGCTCACCACGACCACGCTCCGCAACGTCGTCGGTGGGCTCAACCTCGAAGAGGCCCTGACCAGCCGCGACAACATCAACGGGCAGCTCCGCGTCGTGCTCGACGAGGCGACCGGCAAGTGGGGCATCCGCGTCGGCCGTGTCGAGCTGAAGGCCATCGAGCCGCCCGTGTCCATCCAGGACGCGATGGAGCAGCAGCTGCGTGCCGAGCGGAGCCGTCGTGCCGCGATCCTGCAGGCCGAGGGCACGAAGCAGTCCCAGATCCTCGAGGCCGAGGGCCAGCGGCAGGCGGCGATCCTCGCGGCGGAGGGTGACGCGAAGGCCCAGGTCCTCCGCGCCGAGGGTGAGGCGCAGGCGATCGCGACGGTGTTCGACGCCATCCACACCGGCGACCCGGACGAGAAGCTGCTGTCCTACCAGTACCTCCAGATGCTGCCGAAGATCGCCGAGGGCACGTCGAACAAGCTCTGGATGATCCCGAGCGAGTTCACCGAGGCGCTCTCCGGCATCGCGAAGGGCTTCAGCGCCACGCGGACCGGCGGTGCGCCCGCAGCCGGCCCGGCGGGCAGCGGCGACTTCCTCGAGAAGATCTCCAAGCTCGCGGGCGAGAGCCTCGTGACCACCACCGCCGCGACGACCGGGAGCGGCACCGCGGCCCGGAGCGCGGACGCCACCGCGGCGGACATCGTGCCGGAGTCCGCGCTGGCGGACCGCCTCGCCGAGTCGGACCGGAGCGTCGACGAGAAGCTCGCGGCCGCCGCCGACGCGACCCGCGCCCAGTTCCGGACGGACGAGCAAGCCGGCTCGACCGACGGGCAGGCGCAGGGCGAGGACCGCTCCCCCGCGGTCTGACCGACACACGACGACGGCCCGCTCCCATCAGGGAGCGGGCCGTCGTCGTGTGTGTCGCGCGACGCCTACGCGCCGCGGCGGGCACGGAGCACCTGCAGGCGTTCCTGCAGCAGCTCCTCGAGTTCTTCCCTGGAGCGCCGTTCGAGCAGCATGTCCCAGTGAGTCCGTGGCGCCTTGACGTCCTCTGCGGCGACCTCGACGGGGGTGCCGTCGTCGCCGAGCAGTCGTCCTTCCATCCCGGTGCGCGGGTCCGACCAGACGGCCGGGACCTCTGCCTCGGCGGAGAAGACGATGTCGAAGGTCTCTCCCGAGACCGCCTGGTAGACGGCACGCTTCCGCTCGGAGAGCTCGACACCGTCCTCGCTCTGGAGGCTCTGGCTCCCGAGCCGCATGCCTCGGAGACTCCGATCAGCCATGTCCGACTCCTCTCGCTCGTTCCTCCGGTCCAACCCACACCACCCGCCTTTCGTTCCGGAGGGGTGGCATTCACAGTCGGTTCCCAGTGCACGGCGCGGCCCCGGGTGGCAGGTCAGCGGCGGCGGTGTCCCCACGGAGCGCAGGCGAGCAGGACGAGCAGACCGCCGAGCGACAGCGCGAGCGTGATGTTCCCCGATGCGACGGTCGCCGGCGTGGTCGACGTGCCGAGCGGGACGTCCGTCACCATCGAACTCGCGGTGTACGCCGGGACCCGGTCGATGGTCCGACCGCTCGGGTCGATGACCTGGGATGCCCCCACGGTGGAGATGTTCACGAGCGACCGTCCGGTCTCGACCGCCCGCATCCGGGCGATCTCGAGCTGCTGGAGGTTCTCGTCGGTCCCGTCGAAGTCGGCGTTGTTCGTCTGCGCCAGGATCACCTGCGCTCCCCCGTCCGCCAGGTCCGCCGTCAGGCCGTCGTCCACCACGTCGAAGCAGATCATCACGCCGGCGCGGATGCCGGCGACCGGCAGCACGTTCGGCTTCGTCCCCGGGGTGTAGTCGCGCTGCAGGAGCCCGATCAGCGACGGGGCGAGCTTCGAGTAGAACCACCGGTCCGGGACGTACTCCCCGAACGGCACCGGGCGCTTCTTGTCGTACGAGGCCCCCCAGCCGTCGTCGTCCCACACGAACGAGGTGTTGTGCAGGACCCCGGACGCGGTCTGCGTCACACCGCCGGCGACCAGCGGGGCCCCGACGCTCCGCACGACGGCGTCGAGCGCGGACGCGATGACCGGTTCGCGACGGGGGTCGTACTCCGCCGCGGCCTCCGGCCACACGACCATGTCAACGCCGCGGGCCTCGACGTCGGTGGCCGCGACCTGCGACCGGAGGACGTCGCCGGGTTCGGCGCCGTCGAAGTAGCCGGCGGGCCCGTTGCCCTGCACCGCCTCGACCCGCACCGTGCCGTCGACCGCCGTCGGCCACGCGGGCACCGCCAGGACCACCGAGACGAGCAGCCCGGCCGTCGCCACCCGGACCGACAGGCGGATCCCGCCGACGAGTCCGAGGGAGACCACGACGGCGACGCAGTAGACGACGACGAAGCTCAGTCCGAGGACGCCGACGTACGCGGCGAGGTGCGTGAACGGCCCCTGGGACTGGGACAGGCCCACCCGACCCCAGGCGAACCCGCCGTACGGCCAGCTGCCGGAGAGCCACTCGCGTCCGGTCCAGAGCGCAGCGACCACCGCCGGGAGGCCCCACACGCGTCCGGCGGTCGAGGTCACGACGCGCCCCACCCACCGGTACGCGAGCGCGATCGCCACCGTGCCGACGGCGAAGAGCGCCGCCTCGAGCAGCGCGAGCGCGAACCACGGCACCGGTCCGAGGTACCGTCCGGCCCACGAGATCACCGGCACCCAGAACGCCACGCCGGCGACGAAGCCGAGCCAGGAGGCGCGGCGGGCCCGCTGCCCGATCGCGGCGAGCAGGAGGCACGCGACCGCCGGGTACGCGAGGAACCACCAGCCCGGGGACGGGAACGACAGGGCGAACAGCAGTCCGCCGACGACCGACAGCGGCAGCGCCTGTGCGAGGGGCAGGGCCGCGGTGAGCGCGTCGCCCGCCGTCCCGGGCCGCCACCGCCCGGCGGACGCGCGCACCGGACGTACGGGTGTGGCGAGGACCGTCACGGGGCCTCCCGTCAGACCGTCGCGTAGGCGACGATGCCGCGGCGCACCGCGTCCGTCGCTCGACGGGCCGTGCGGGCGAGGTCCTCGTCGCCCGCGTTGCGGATCTGGTCGAGGAGGTCGATGACCTGCTTCGACCACCGGACGAAGTCGCCCGCGGCGAGGTCGAGCGACCGCAGGACGTCGTCGAGCGGGGACCCGGAGGCCCACCGGAACATCCCGAGCGCGATCGCCGGTGTCGGCGGCTCGGAACCGGCGAGCCGGGCGTCGCGCTCGACGTCGTCCAGTCGGGCCCAGATCGTGAGCGTCTCGTCCAGAGCCGGCCGGAAGGCGCCGCGGGGCACGGCGTGCTCGGTGCCCGGCGCGTCCTCGCGCCGGGGCTGGTAGACGATGGTCGCCGCCATCCCGGCGAGCTGCGCGGGTGTGAGTTCCTTCCACACGCCGGCCTCGAGGCACTCGGCGACGAGCAGGTCGCGGTCCCCGTAGATGCGCTGCAGCCGCCGACCGCCGGCCGCCACCGTGACGTCTCCGGATTCGTCCTGCACCAGGTACCCGAGTGCGAGCAGCACGTCGGTCACGCGGTCGAACGTCGTCGCGACCGCACCCGTGCGGGACCGGATCTGCTGCACGAGCTTGTCGTTGCTGCGCTTGAGCTTGTACCAGCGCTCCGCCCAGCGGGCGTGGGCCTCGCGGTCCGGGCAGGCGTGGCACGGGTGCCGCTGGAGCTGTCGGCGGACCTCGGTGATCGCGGACTGGCGGTCCTGGCGGGCCCCGTGCGAGGCCTCGCGGCCGCCGGGCACGTTCGAGCGCTCGAGGTCCGACAGCCGCCGGCGGAGTGCCGCGTACTCCGTGAAGTCGCCGAGGTGGCACTGCATGGCGTTCTGGTAGCCGTCCAGGGACTCCTGCTGCGACCGGACCTTGCGGGCGAGGTCGACGACGGATCGGTCCGCCTGGAACTGCGCGAACGAGGTCTCGAGGACCTCGCGCGTGCGGTCGCGGCCGAACTGCTCGATGAGGTTCACGGCCATGTTGTAGGTCGGCTTGAACGACGAGTTGAGCGGGTAGGTCCGACGGCTCGCGAGCGACGCGACGGCCTGCGGCTCGAGGCCGTCCGACCACTGCACGACCGAGTGGCCCTCGACGTCGATCCCCCGACGCCCGGCACGACCCGTGAGCTGCGTGTACTCCCCCGGCGTGATCGGGACCCGGGCCTCGCCGTTGAACTTCTCGAGCTTCTCGAGGACGACGGTGCGCGCCGGCATGTTCACCCCGAGGGCCAGGGTCTCGGTGGCGAAGACGACCTTGAGGAGCTTGCGCTGGAACAGGTCCTCGACGACCTCCTTGAACGCGGGCAGCAGCCCGGCGTGGTGTGCGGCGACCCCGCGCTCGAGCCCCTCCAGCCACTCCCAGTAGCCGAGGACGGCGAGGTCCTCGTCGAGCAGGGTGCGGCAGTGGTACTCGGCCGTCTCGCGGATCTCACGCCGCTCGTCCGCGGTCGTCAGCGACAGCCCCGAGCGCACGACGTGCCGGACGCCCTGGTCGCAGCCGTTCCGGCTGAACACGAAGAAGATCGCGGGCAGGAGCATGCGCTCGTCGAGCATCTTCGCGATCTGCTCGCGGTGGGCCTTCTCCGCACGGGGACCACGGCGGTCCGGGTACACCGGGCGCCCGCGACGGCCGCGCGGACCGTTCGTGCCGTGCCGGTTGGCGCCGCCGACGAGCCGGAGGAGCTCGGGGTTGACGCGGTTCGTCGCCGCGGCACCGGACGAGTCGAAGAGGTCGACCATCTTGTTCCCGACGAGCACGTGCTGCTCGAGCGGGACCGGGCGGTCCTCGGAGACGATGACGTCGGTGTCGCCGCGCACCGTCTGCAGCCAGTCGCCGAACTCCTCGGCGTTGCTGACGGTCGCGGAGAGCGACACCAGCCGGACCTCGGTCGGGAGGTGCAGGATGACCTCTTCCCAGACCGCGCCACGGAACCGGTCGGCCAGGTAGTGCACCTCGTCGAGCACCACCCACGCCAGGTCGTCGAGCAGGTCCGAGTCGGCGTAGATCATGTTCCGCAGGACCTCGGTCGTCATCACGACGACGCGGGCCCGGGGGTTGACGTTCGTGTCGCCGGTGAGCAGCCCGACCTCGGTCTCGCCGTACGCCTGCACGAGCTCGGCGTACTTCTGGTTGCTCAGCGCCTTCATCGGCGTCGTGTAGAACACCTTCGCGGTCGGCTGTCGCATCGCCAGCCAGATCGCGAACTCGGCCACGATCGTCTTGCCGGCGCCGGTCGGTGCGGCCACTAGCACGCTGTTGCCGCGGTCGACCGCGTCACACGCCGCGAACTGGAACGGGTCGAGGTCGAAGCGGAGGTCGGTCCGGAACAACTCGAGGTTCCGCGAGCGACGGCGGACCTTCGCGGCGGCGAACCGCTCGGCGGGGCTCAGGCTGGTCTCGGTCACAGGCCGTACTCCTCGTCGAGCTTCGCCTGGCGCTTCGCCAGACGGCGGTCGTGCAGCCACGTCACCAGGCAGGCGGCGAAGTAGAGCACGACCATCGGGATGGCCAGGATGAACATGGACAGCACGTCCGCCGACGGCGTGACGAGCGCGGTGAAGACGAGGATCAGCACGATCGCGACCCGCCACGACCGGACGATCGCCGCGGCCGTCAGGACCCCGACGAAGTTGAGCAGGACGAGGAAGACCGGCAGCACGAACGCGATGCCGACCGCGACGATGAGCTTGATGACGAAGTCGTAGTACGCCTTCGCGTCGACGATCGACGTGTCCTGCGCCGAGACGAAGCTGCCGAGGATGCCGACGACGTGCGGCAGGACGTACCACCCGAAGGCGCACCCGGCGAAGAACAGCGGGATCGCCGAACCGAGGAAGCCCCACACGTACTGCTTCTCACGACGGACCAGGGCCGGGACGATGAAGGCCCAGATCTGGTACAGCCAGACCGGGCTCGCGATGACGACGCCGATCGTGACCGCGATCTGCAGGCGGAGGTCGAACGCCCCCGTGATCATCGGGAAGTTCAGCTCCGCGGTGTGCCCGCCGACCCGGGCCAGCTGCGTGACCGGGGAGCGGAGCGCGTCGAGCACGAACGGTGTGAGGAACCAGCCGCCGACCGCCGCCACCAGGACCGCGACGACGGCCTTGAACAGGCGGTTGCGCAGCTCGATCAGGTGTTGACCGAGGGACATGCGGCCTTCGGGTTCCTTCGGTCGGCGCCCGTGCCGCTTCTCTCGCCCGCCCGCGGTCGTCGAAGCCATGCACCGATCCTACGGCAGCGGTCTCTCAGTGGACGTCGAGAGCGGCCGCCGCGAACGCGCGCACGGCCTCCCGGGCGGCGGGTGGGTCGATCACCACGGCGCGGCCGGGCAGCCCGGCGACGAGCCGGACGACCCCGTCGAACCCGGCCGACGCCGCGAGCCGGATGCGCACCCGCCCGTCGGCGTCCGGCGCATCCGCGGTGTCGGCGAGGAAGTCGGCGACGAGCGGCAGGGACGAGGCGTCGAGCTCGACCGTGACGATGACGTCCTGGGCGCTCTGCTGGAACAACGTGTCGGGCAGGACGACGTCCTCGATGGTCCGTTCGGCGGGCCGGTCGTCCACGCGCACGCCGGACATCCGGTCGAGGCGGAAGGTGCGGATGGCCGCGCGGTCGAGGTCCCAGGCGCGCAGGTACCAGTCGGCGTCGATCGACTCGACGCGGAGCGGGTCGACGCGACGCGTGCCGCCCTGCGTCCGCGGTCCCGCGTACTCGAACAGGAGTCCACGTCGCTCGGACATCGCCTGACGGATGACGGTCAGGGACGCGTCGTGCAGGTCCTGGCCGACGGCCACGTTCCCCGCGGCGCCACCCGCACCGCGCGACAGTTTCGCCATCAGTGCCCGGATGGCGTCCGTGTCGGCGGCCTCGGGCAGGGCGGACAGGTACTGGAGGCCCGCGATGAGTGCCGACGCCTCGCGCGCTGACAGCCGCGGGGCGTCGTCGATCGCCACGAGGTTCGTCAGCACGATCATGTCGTTCTGGTCGAAGTCGTCCCAGGCGATGTCGAACAGGTCGCCGTGCTGGTACTGCATCGTCTCGCCCGGGACGCCGGACACCGCGATGAGCTCGACGGCACGCCGGATGCGGGACTCGGGGACCCCGAAGTGCCGGGCGGCCTCGGCGACGGAGACGCGTTCCCGGTCGATGAGGTACGGCACGAGTGCCAGCAGGAAGGCGAGCTTGTCCTGCGCCTGCAGGGGCTGGGCCTCAGCCACGGTCGGGTCCGTCCTCGGGCAGGCGGCGACCGTCCTCGGCGCCGCGGTGGTCGGCGGTCCGTTCGGGCGGCCCGGAGTGGTCGGCGACGAGCACGCGGAGGCGGTCGACCACGCGCTGCCGCAGGTCCTCCGGTTCGACGACCCACACCTCGGGACCGAACGCGGCGAGTTCCTCGGCCAGGATCTGCGGGTCGACGTGGTGGACCACCAGTTCGCCGTCCGTCGTCGCGGTGGTGTCCCGCCGACGGGCCAGACGGCGTTCGGCGTCCGACCCCGGGACGACGTGCACGGTCGCGGTGCGCTCCGCCCAGACCCGGTCCAGGCCGGCCAGCGCCCGCTCCCCCGCGTCCGCCGGTGCCGGGTGCTGACCGACCTCGAACAGGGTCACCGGACCGACGATCCGGGACAGCAGGTAGTTCTTCTCGGACCGCGTCGCGAACTCGTGCGCGGCGAGCATCCACCGGCCGCCGTGCTGGACGAGCGCGAGCGGCGCGAGCTCGCGGACGCGGGCCTCGTGGTGGCCCGGCGTGATGTACGCGAACCGGACGGCGGCGCCCCGGTCGAGGGCCGACCGCAGGGGTTCGAAGGCGGTGTCCCGGGTGCGCAGCCGCGGGGCGTAGGCACCGATCGGGGTCGCACCGTCGCCGCTCTCGTGCTCCGAGCCGTCGTCCTCGGACCCGGCGGAGCGCACCTTGAGCAGTCCGCGCCTGGAGTCGGCCGACAGGGCGCCCTCGCGCCACGCCATCGCGGCGAGCGACAGCAGGGCGGACTCGTCGGGCGTGAACCGGACGTCGAGCGGCAGGTCGTACTCGCCCTTCGGGATCCGGTAGCGCAGCGTCTGGTTGTTCCCCGCGGCACCCGGCGTCTCGATCGTCTCGAGCGGGATCCCGAGCTCGCGGACGTCGTCCTTGTCGCGCTCGAACTGCCGCTCGAGCGAGGCGTTGTCACCGCCGGGCGCGTACCGCTGCCGGTACCCCTGGACGTTCGCCAGGATCTCGGACTTCGTCAGCCCGGACTCCGTCGAGAGCAGTGCGAGCACGAGGCTGAACAGCCGTTCCTCGGCGGGCACACGGGGAGCACGGGTGGTGGGCACGTGCCGATCCTACGCAGCCGCGGGTCAGCGCGACATCGCGCCGAGCACGTCGATGACGTACGCGTACGCGGCACCCTGCTGGTGGACGATCGCGAGGACCTGGTCCCCGACGTGCCGGCCGATCAGGGCGTTCCGGATGCCGTCGACGACCTGGCCCTCGGCCAGCGGGAGCGGCTGCGCGCCGGACCCGTCGGTCCAGCTCGAGCCCGCGACGGTGGAGTCCGTCGTGCTGCTCCCCCACGTGACGGCGGTGTACTTGACGACCGCGGTGTCCTCCGCGGTCAGCGTCGCGCCGTCGCCCTTGCGGAGCAGGTGCTGCTCGTCCTTCTCCGGCGCCGGCCACGAGGGGATCGTGATGCCGGGTGCGCCGTCCGGTGCGAGCACGACGGCGGGCATGCCGTCGCCCGCGAGCTGGGGCGTGCCGGTGGCGCGGGCGGCGAACGCACGCTGCACGTCGACGACGAAGACGGCCGCGTCCTCCGCCTTCCCCGTCGAGCGGGAGGGGGCGGTGCCCGAGAGTGCCGACTTGGGCATCGCGACGGCGAGTCGGTCGCCGACCTGGGCGCACTCGAGGGCCTCGCCGAGCGCACCGGCGTTGGTCGAACCGGCCGTGATCGGGTTCGAGGAACCGGTGTAGCCGCTGGTCTGGGCGACCTCGCCGGTCGCGCCGTCGACGAGCGTGTACTCGAGGACGACCGGTGTGCCGTCCCCGATCGTGCGGCCGTCGCCCTGGCGGAGGACGGAGACCTGGGTGCCGGTGGCGGTGAGACCGGCGGGCACCGTGACGTCCGGCTGCGAACCGAACGCGCCCCTGGCCGAGACGGCCTCCGACGCGGCTCCGGACGGCGCGCACGTGCTCGACGATCCCGCACCGGGAGCGGCGCACGCCGTCAGCGACGCGACGAGACCGATGGTGACCACGAGTGCGGGGATGGTGCGCACGGATCCTCTTTCCGTTCGATGCAGGACGGGCACGGAGGTCAGCTTAGTGGGCGTCGTCGTCGGGTCCGGACGCCGCCGAGCCACCGTCCTCGCCCGCCTCGGCCGCCGCGACCTTGCGGGCCTGGGCGGCCGCCTGACGTGCGACCTTGCGGAGCTTCTTGTTGCTGGCGCCACGCTCGCCGACGGCGCCGGGGGTCCAGGCCTCCACGTCCTCGTCCGAGAACTCCGCCTTGCCGGCACGACGCTTCAGGTTCGGCAGGACGACCCCGTCCGCCAGGCGACGTGCGGTGACCAGGAAGCCGGTGTGCGCCACCATCCGGTGGTCCGGTCGCACGGCGAGCCCCTCCACGTGCCACGTGCGCACGAGCGTCTCGCTCGACTGCGGGTCCGTGAAGCGCCCGGTGTCACGGAGGGCCTCGGCCGTGCGCGACAGCTGCGTGACCGTCGCGACGTAGCAGACGATGAGCCCGCCGGGCACGAGGGCGTCGGCGGCCTCGTCGACGCACTCCCACGGAGCCAGCATGTCGAGCACCACGCGGTCGATGCTCTGCGGCTCGACGGCCTGCGGGAGCTCCTCGACGAGGTCCCCCACGGTCACGGACCAGTTGTCCGGGACCGCCCCGAGGAAGGTGCCGACGTTGCCGCGGGCGATCGCGGCGAACTCGTCGCGGCGCTCGAACGACTGCAGGCTGCCGGTCGGGCCGATCGCCCGGAGGAGCCACAGCGAGAGTGCGCCGGAACCGACCCCGGCCTCGACGACCCGTGCGCCGGGGAAGACGTCCGCGAACGCGACGATCTGGGCCGCGTCCTTCGGGTACACGATCGCGGCACCGCGCGGCATCGACATGACGTAGTCGTTGAGCAGGGGGCGCAGCGCCAGGTACTCGTCCCCGGAGCTCGCCCGGATGACCGAGCCGTCCGGCCGCCCGATGACGTCGTCGTGCGCGAGCATGCCGCGGTGCGTGTGGTAGACCACGCCGCGCTCGAGCGACAGCGTGGTGAGCTTCCCCTTCGGGCCCGTGAGCTGGACGCGGTCGCCAGCTCGGAACGGTCCGCGAGGCGGGGTGTGCGGCGCACCCCCGACCGTGTGCGGCAGCTCCACCGCGTCCTGCGCGGTCGGCTCGCCGGGGGTGGTGGGCTCGTCGGTCGTGGCGTCGCTCATCGCGCGTCCCCTTCGGTGACGGGGGCCGACGCCGGGACGGAGGCCGGGCCTCCCTGGCGGTCGGTGGCGCGGGCCGCCAGGGCCGGGCCGGTGAGTTCGAGCAGGCGGTCGACGGTCACGCCGTCCAGGGTGTCGAGGAGGACGTCGCAGGCACCCTCGGCGAGCGGGACGATGTGCTCGACGCCCACCGTCACCGCGCCGGACGCGACCGCCGAGGCGACGCCGGTCGCGGAGTCCTCGATCGCGATGCACGTGGTCGGGTCGACCCCGAGCTGCGCGGCCGCGCTCAGGTAGGCGTCCGGGTACGGCTTCGGGCGCTCGACGTCGTCACCGGCGACGACGACCCGGAAGCCGCGTGCGCCGAACGCCTCGGCGGTGACCAGGGCCATCGTGCGGCGCGACATCGTGACGAGTGCGGTCGGGACCCCGCGGTCGTGCAGTTCCTCGACGAGCTCACGGGCACCGGGACGCCACGGCAGGTCGTCCCCGTGCAGGCGCTCGACCACGAAGTCGGTCATCCACGCGACGATCTCCTCGACCTCCATGTCGACGCCCTTGGCACGGAGGATCTCGCCGGACCGCTCGAGACCGCTGCCGACGAGCGACAGCCCGTCCTCGTGCGTCCACTCGGCGCCGAAGCGCGCGGTGAGCACGACCTGCGACTCCTGCCAGATGGGCTCGGTGTCGATGATCGTGCCGTCCATGTCCCACAGCACGGCTGCGGGCAGCAGCGGGTCGGGCTGGACGGTGGTGGGGGGTTGCGCGGTCACGGGCGACGAGTCTACCGGCGGCGTCGGCGACCCCCGGGCCGGGGACGCCCGCCCGGGGGCAGCGGGTCTATCGTGGATGCCTGATCGTGCTCCGGTCCGACGCGCGCGACCGCGGGTGTGTCGACCCGCTCCACAACCAGGAGGCCCCTGCCGTGCCACAGCACTCCCCCTTCAGCGACGGACGACTCCTCGTCGTCGCGTTCGAGGGCTGGAACGACGCCGGCGAGGCCGCGAGCGGACTCGCTCGTCGCATCGTCGACGCCCTCGAGCTCGATGAACTCCGCGAGATCGACGGGGAGCGGTACGTCGACTACCAGTTCAACCGTCCCGAGGTCGGCTTCGACGACGAGGGCGAGCGGGCCGTCACCTGGCCGCGCATCGTCCTGCACGGCCCGAGTGCCGAGGGCCGACCGGTGATCGGGGCGACCGGCGAACCGACCGAGCGGGACGTGTTCGTGCTCGTCGGCCCCGAGCCGTCGCGGACCTGGCGCGCCTTCTGCGCCGAGGTCATCGACCTGGCGGACGTGTACTCGATCGACGCCGTGGTCTTCGTCGGGGCGATGCTCGCCGACGTCCCGCACACCCGGCCCATCTCGGTCTTCGTGTCGAGCGAGAACGCCGGCGTGCGTGCGGCGTTCGACGTGGACAAGTCGACGTACGAGGGCCCGACGGGCATCCTCGGGGTCCTCGCAGACGCGATGGACAAGGCCGGGCTGACCACGCTGTCGCTCTGGGCGTCCGTGCCGCACTACGTGCACAACGCCCCGTCGCCGAAGGCCACCCTGTCGCTGCTCGACAAGATGGAGGAGTTGACGGACGTCACCGTGCCGCGCGGCACCCTGCTCGACGATGCCGCGCAGTGGGAGGAGGGCATCGACGCCCTCGCCGCGGACGACGAGGACATGGCGTCCTACATCGGCCAGCTGGAACAGGCGCGCGACACGGTCGACTCCCCCGAGGCGTCCGGCGACGCCATCGCGCAGGAGTTCGAGCAGTACCTGCGGCGCCGGGAGCACAAGGACGGCAAGGACGGCGGCGGGGCGGCGGGCGAGGGCCCGTGGCGGCCGCCGCAGCCGCCGCAGTAGACGCGGGCGTGTGCCGGACGGGAGGCTCCCCACCGGCACGGTCGACCCGCCGCTGGCGCGTCGGCTCGGGACCGGCGGCGTGGGCCCCGGTACCAGCTGGTACCGGGGCCTCCCGTTCCTCGTGGGGCGGCAGCGCTGCGCCGACGCCCTCAGGCGATGCGGATGCCGAGCAGGGCGTCGACGAGGTCGACGAGCTCGGGAGTGGCCGCCGTCCCGCCGGCGATCGCGGTGTCGACCACCGCGACCGCGCCCGGCGTGTCGAGGTCGTCCGCGACCCGGGCCCGGAGCCGCGCCACGACGGCGTCGGCGTCCTGCTCGGATCCGGAGCCGGAGCGCACCCACGTGTCCCAGGCGGCGAGGCGGCGGCCCGCGTCGTCGAGGTCGCCGTCGGTCCACTCCCAGTCGTCGGAGTACCGGTGCGAGAGCAGGGCCAGGCGGATCGCCCGCGGATCGGCGCCACCGTCGAGGAGCCCGCGCACCGTCACCAGGTTGCCGAGCGACTTGGAGATCTTCGCCCCCTGGTAGGCGACCATCCCGGTGTGCACGAAGGCGTTCGCCAGCGGCTGGGAGGCCAGGGCCGCGGCGTGTCCGGCGCTCATCTCGTGGTGCGGGAAGACGAGGTCGCTGCCGCCGCCCTGCACGCTGATCGGCAGGCCGAGCTTGTCGCCGGCGATGACGCTGCACTCGATGTGCCAGCCCGGGCGTCCGGGGCCGATCTCGGTGTCCCAGCTCGGTTCGCCCTCGCGCTCGGCACGCCAGAGCAGCGGGTCGAGTCGGTCGCGCTTGCCGGGCCGGTCGGGGTCGCCGCCGCGCTCGGCGGAGAGGGCGAGCATCGTCTCGCGGTCGAGACGACTCTCGTCGCCGAGCGTCCAGGCGTCGCTCGGGCGGCTGACGTCGAAGTAGAGGTCCTCACCGTCGGAGTCCGGCGTCGGCACCGTGTAGGCGTAGCCCGTCTCCTCCAGGTAGGCCACGGCCTCGGCGACGCGCTCGACCTCGTCGGTGACGGCCACGTAGTCGTCCGGCGGCAGGACGCGCAGGGCCTCCATGTCGCGGCGGAACAGGTCGATCTGCGAGGCGGCGAGCTCCCGCCAGTCCACGCCGTCACGCGTCGCCCGCTCGAGGAGCGGGTCGTCGACGTCGGTCGTGTTCTGCGCGTACCGCACCGGCAACCCGGCGTCCCGCCACGCCCGACCGAGCGTGTCGAAGGCCAGGTACGTCGCGGCGTGCCCGAGGTGCGTGGCGTCGTACGGGGTGATCCCGCAGACGTAGAGCGACGCGTCGTCGGTGCCACGCGTCGGGTCGACGGGCTTGCCGGTCGCGGTGTCGTGGACGAGCGGACGGGGGCCGGACCCCGGGACCTCGGGGACGCTCGGTGCCTGCCAGGCCCTCACGGCTCGACCACCCCGAGGGAGAGCAGCACGATGAGGACGACACCGAGGACGATGCGGTAGACCACGAACGGCATGAAGCTCCGCTTGCTGATGTAGTTCATGAACGCGGCGATGACGACGAACCCGACGACGAAGGCCACGACGGTCGCGATCAGGGTGTCCGCCACGCCGAACGGCGCTCCGGTGTCGCCGAGGCTCGTCGCGGCCTCGTACAGCCCGGACAGGAACACCGCGGGGATCGCGAGGAGGAAGGCGAAGCGCGCCGCCGCCGGACGGGTGTACCCGAGGGCGAGCCCCATCGAGACCGTCGCGCCGGACCGGGAGACGCCCGGGACGAGCGCGAGGACCTGCGCGAGCCCGATGAGGATGCCGCCCTTGAAGGTCATGTGCTCGATCCGCCGGACCTTCCGTCCGACCCGGTCGAGCACGCCCAGGACGACGCCGAAGACGATGAGCACGATCGCCACGATCCAGAGCGACCGGAACGTGGTCTCGATGCTGTCCTGGAGCAGCAGGCCGACCACGCCGATCGGGATCGTGCCGAGGATGACGAGCCACCCCAGCCGGACGTCCGGGTCGTTCCGCGGGACCTTGCCACCGAGCGCGCCGAACCACCGCCCGATGATCCGGGTGATGTCCTTCCAGAAGTAGATGAGCACGGCGGTCTCGGTGCCGAGCTGCGTCACCGCGGTGAAGGCCGCACCGGGGTCCTCCGCATCCGGCAGGAACAGCCCGACGATGCGCAGGTGCGCGCTGGAGGAGACCGGCAGGAACTCGGTCAGACCCTGGACGAAGCCGAGGAGGATCGCCTCGAAGATGTGCACGTGTGCGGCCTTTCGCCGGTGCTGGACTCGGTCGCCGTTCCCGACGACGACCATGCACGGTATCAGTAGGTCGCGAAGAGGTCTCCGAGGACGCGGCGGCCGAACGCCAGCGACTCGAGCGGGACCCGCTCGTCGACGCCGTGGAACATCGCCGGGAAGTCCACCCCGGCGGGCAGCTGCAGCGGCACGAAGCCGTACCCGGCGATGCCGAGACGGGACAGCGCCTTGTTGTCGGTGCCGCCGGAGAGCAGGTACGGCAGGACCGGGGCGCCCGGGTCGTGCCGCTCGAGGACGTCCCGGACGGCGTCGACGAGCGGACCGCCGAAATCCTGCTCGAGGCCGACGTCCTGGTGCGTCATGGTGACCTCGACGTCCTCGCCGGCGAGTTCCCGCACGCGGGCCAGGACGGTCTCCTCGTCACCGGGCAGGCAGCGGATGTCGACGAGCGCGGTGGCCTCGTCCGGGATCACGTTGTGCTTGTACCCGGCGCTCAGGACGGTCGGGTTCGTGGTGGTGTGCAGCGCCGCGTGGATGAACCGCGCCGCGGAGCCGGTGGCCAGGGCGACCTCGTCCGGACCGGTGGCGACGGGGTCGACGCCGAGGAAGCGGGCGACCTCGGCGACCATCGCCTCGGTCGTGTCCGAGAGCCGGACCGGCCACTCCTCGCCGCCGATCCGGCCGACGGCGGCGGCGAGCTTCGTGACGGCGTTGTCGCGGATGACGTGCGAGCCGTGCGCCGCGGTCCCGTGGGCGGTCAGCTTCACCCACATGAGCGCCTTCTCACCGGTCTGGAGCAGGTAGGCGCGACGGTCGCCGAGCGTGATCGAGTAGCCGCCGACCTCGCTGATGGCAGCGGTCGCCCCGGCGAAGACCTCGGGATGCGTGTCCACGACGTGGTGGGCGCCGAGGATGCCCCCGGCCTCCTCGTCCGCGAAGTACGCGATGACGAGGTCGCGCTCGGGAGCGCCCTGGCGTTCGACCACGTCGGCCAACGCCGTGAGCATCATCGCGTCCATGTTCTTCATGTCCACGGCGCCACGACCCCAGAGCGACCCGTCGCGCACCTCGCCGCCGAACGGGTCGACGGACCAGTTCGCCGGGTCGGCCGGTACGACGTCGAGGTGCCCGTGCACGACGAGGCCCGGCTTGCTGCGGTCCCGGCCGGGGACGCGGGCGACGACGCTGACCCGGTCCGGCTCGGACTCGAACAGCTGCGGGGTCAGGCCCAGGTCCTGCAGCGCTGCCTCGACGTAGTGCGCTGCCTCGGTCTCACCCCGGGACTTCCCCTCACCCCAGTTCGTGGTGTCGATCCGGATGAGGTCCCGCGCGATCGCCGCGGTGCGTTCCAGCTCGGACGTCATGCGACAACGCTACCGGCGACACCACCGAGCACCGCGATCCGGTCGCGCCGCGCCCGGGATGCGCACCCGTGTTCAGCGTGCGTTCACAGCCGTGCTAGTGTCTTCTCTCGGCAGGAAGGCCGGGGAAACCCGGTCGGACAGCCCGGTGCGAGAGCACCACACCCAGTCCGGGTGGCGGAATTGGTAGACGCGCTAGCTTGAGGTGCTAGTGCCCGTATTAGGGCGTGGGGGTTCAAGTCCCCCCTCGGACACGCAGTACCTGGTCTCCGGACCACGTGCTCGGACACTTGTGTTGAGACAAGCGGCGAACGGCCCTCCTTCGGGAGGGCCGTTCGTTTTTCCGCGCCCAGAGCGCGGTGCTGTTCTCGGTCAGCGCCGGGCGCGCCGCACCACCCAGACGGCCACGCCGCCGATGAGCAGGTACGGCCAGGTCGCGACGACGGGGTCGAGCACGCCGTGCCGCCAGTCCCGCCGCGCCGTCCCGAGCCGCGCGCCGACCGGGTCGTCCGCCCGTTCGGCGGCGATCCCGGTTTCCTTGACGAGCCGGTCCGGCCGGCCGCGGAGCGCGTCCGTGACCCGGTGCGTGGCGACGTCGAGGCGGTCGCCGACGACCAGGAGCATCCAGTGGGCCAGCCGTCCCTCGCTGAAGCGACGGTAGGCGTACCGCTTCACGACGCCGGCGATGCCGGACAGGGGCTGCGCGGTGCCGAACACCGGCGTGACGTGCGCGTGCTCGATCGACCGCTCGCGGCCCTCACCACCGGGCTGCTGCTCCGGTCGGTCCCAGTGCGCGTTCGTCGCCGAGCCGGCCTCGCGGGACAGCTTCGGGACGCTCGGCCGGTCGGCGAGGTCCAGGTCGCTCCCCCATCCGGGGACTCGCGCGCGGAGTTCGTCCGCGGACGGCAGGTCGCGCGGCTTGTCCGCCACGTACGCGATGTGGTCGTCGGCGCCGTGGCCGTCCGGTGTGGTGCGCATGCTCTGGTCTCCGTTCTCGCTCACGGCACGATCACCGGCTTGATGCAGCCGTCGAGCTTCGCCGAGAACAGGTGGTACGCCTCGTCGATGTGCTCGAGCGGGATCCGGTGCGTGATGACGTCGCTCGGCTTGAGGTGCCCGGCCTGGATGTGCTCGAGCAGCCGCGGCCACTGGCGCTTCACCGGCGCCTGGTTCATGTGGATGGTGACGCCCTTGTTGAGCGCGTCGCCGAACTTGACGGCGCTCGGGATCGGGCCGTAGGCGCCCATCACCGACACGGTGCCGCCCTTGCGGACACCGTCGATCGCCCAGTTCAGCGCGATGGGCGAGCCGCCCTGCAGCTTGAGCTTCGAGCTCGTCACGTGCTGCAGGTAGTTGCCGTCGGCCTCCGCACCGACCGCGTCGATCACGCTGTCGGCGCCGAGGAAGTCGGTCTGCTTCTTCATCTCGACGACGATGTCGTCCACCTCGGCGAAGTTGATCGTCTCGGCCTGCGCGAACTCGCGGGCCTTCGCCAGGCGGTACTCGAGCTGGTCGACGACGATCACACGGCCGGCGCCCATGAACCACGCGGACTTCGCCGCGTACAGGCCGACCGGGCCGGCGCCGAGCACCACGACGGTGTCGCCTTCGCGGATCGACGCGAGCTGGGCACCGAAGTACCCGGTGCCGAGTGCATCCGTCATCATCAGGGCGTCCTCGGCGTCGAGCCAGTCCGGGATGACCTGCGGGCCGACGTCGGCGAACGGGACGCGGACGCGCTCCGCCTGCCCGCCGTCGTAGCCGCCGGTGGTGTGCGAGTACCCGAAGATGCCGCCGACCGCGGTCGCGTTCGGGTTGACGTTGTGGCAGTTGGTGAACAGGCCGCGGGCGCAGAACCAGCAGGTGCCGCAGGAGATGTGGAACGGGACCATCACCCGGTCGCCGACGCTGAGCGTCTCGACGGACGACCCGACCTCCTCGACGACGCCGATGAACTCGTGACCGAAGGTGTGGCCGACGCGGGTGTCCGGCATCATGCCGTGGTACAGGTGCAGGTCCGACCCGCAGATCGCGGCGCGTTCGACACGGATGACCGCGTCGTTCGGGTGCTCGATCCGGGGGTCGGGCTTGTCCTCGACGCGGACCCGGTAGGGGCCGCGGTAGGTCATGGCGCGCATGGCGCTCCTCTCGCTCGTACCGTCCACGCTGACGGACGGCGGATGGGAGGCGGCCCAGGCTCGCGTTCGACGCACAGCCGCCACGCGGACGGACGGGAGGCCCGGTACCAGCTGGTACCGGGCCTCCCGTCTGCAGGCAGTCGCGTGCTAGCTCTTCGCGGCGTCCACGAAGTTCTGCCGCGGGTCGGTCTCCTTGATGAGGGACGTCGCGTCGCGGCCGGAGACCGCACCGGTCACCCAGCCGATGACGATGCGCGCCTTGCGGTTCAGCGTCGGCATCGCGTACACGTGGTACGAGCGGTGCGCCATCCACGCCAGCAGGTTCGTCATCTTGATGCCCTTGATGTTCGCCGCGCCCTTGGCGACACCGTACGAGGCGACCGTGCCGATGGACGGGTGGCGGTACTCCACGAGGGGCTTGCCCGTGATCGAGGCGACGATGTTGTCCGCGACGACGACGGCCTGCCGGACGGCGTTCTGGGCGTTCGGCGGGTAGTACGCCGGCTGCTTCTCGGCCGTCAGGTCCGGGACCTGGGCGACGTCGCCGAGGCCCCAGACGCCCGGGACGACCTCGTGCGTGTCCTCGGACTCGACCTGGAGCTTCGCGTTGGCGGCGAGGTGCCCCTTCGGCCCGCGCGGCAGGTCGGTGGCGTCGAGGAGCGGGTTCGGCTTGACGCCGGCCGTCCAGACGAGCAGGCCGGTGGCGAACTCGTCACCGTCGGAGAGCTTGACGATCCCGCCCTCGCAGCTCGGCATGGTGGTCTTGAGGCGGACGTCGATGCCGCGGGCACGGAGGGACTCGAGGGTCCACTTCGACAGCTCGGGGCCGACCTCGGGGGCGACCCGGTCGAGGGCGTCGATGAGCACCCAGCGCGGCTGTTCGCCGGCGAGCGACGGGTACGTGGCGATCGCGGCCTGGGAGACGTCGAACAGCTCACCGATCGCCTCGACGCCGGTGTAGCCGCCGCCGATGAAGATGCTCGTGAGCAGGCGACGACGCTCGTCCTCGTCGCGCGTGGCGGCGGCCTTCGCGATGTTGTCGAGGAGCTTGGCGCGGACGTACGCGGCCTCCTCGACCGTCTTGAAGCCGACGCCGACCTCGTCGAGGCCGGGCGTCGGGAAGGTACGGGTGACCGAGCCGAGTGCCACCACGAGGTGGTCGTACTCGAAGGACCGGTCGTCACCACCGGCCGTCGCGACGGAGACCGTCTTGTCGGCCGAGGAGATCCCGGTGACCTTGCCCTGGATGACCCGGGTCTTGCGGAGCGCACGTCGGAGTTCGACGGTGACGTCCTTCGGGGCGATGTGACCGCCGGCGACCTCGGGCAGGAACGGCAGGTACGTGTAGTACGTGTTCTGGTCCACGAGGGTGATGCGCATGGGCACCGAGGCGGCGTGCTTCTGGAGCTGCTTGACCGCGGTGTAGCCGGCCGAGCCGCCGCCGAGGACGAGGACGTGGGGGATGGAGTCTGCCATTCCTCCGGTCTACCCGATCCGGCCCCTCCCCGTCATCAGCGCCGCACCTGTGCGGCCGATCCGGTCCCGATCCGGATCGTCCACGGGTCAGCTGCGGCCGTCGCGGAGGCGCCACCACGCCGTCTCGGCGACCTCGCGGCCGGTGTACACGCCGTGCTGCGTGCGACGGGACTCGTGCAGGGAGAACCGCCGGAGCCGGTAGCCGCCCCCGAAGCGGTCGATGATCGCCTCGGGTGAGGAGTCCGCGTCGCGCTTGACGTACCAGGTGCGGTCGTCGTCGACCGGCTCGATCACGCGCGGGTCACCGTCGGCCGCCGATGCGGGAGCGGAGGATGTCGATGCGCTTCTGGATCTGCTCGATGCTCGCCTGCGCGACGGCCGGACCACCGCTGATCCGACGGAGCTCGGCGTGGATCGACCCGTGCGGTTCGTTCGCGTGCCGGGACCAGATCGAGACGAGGCGCTGCAGTTCCGACCGCTGCTCCTTGATCGTCATGTACATCGGCCGGTCCGCCGGCTCGGGCGCCTTGGGCGTCCCGTCCTTCGGGACGCGGCCCTTCGAGCGCTTGGCCTGGGTCGCCTGCCGGGCGCGGAGGAGGTCCCGCACCTGGTCGGGCTCGAGCAGCCCGGGGATGCCGATGAAGTCGAGTTCCTCGAGCGACCCGACCTCGCCGCCGGTGCCGAACTCGCCGCCGTCGTAGAGGACCCGGTCGAACGACGCCTGCGAGTCGAGCGCCTCGAACGGCTGCACGTCGAGCAGGCTCTCGGAGGCCCGGTCCTCCTTGTTCGCCTCCGCCACCATGGCGTCCTCGGGGTTGTACATGCCGTCCTCGGCGTCCTTCGGGCGGTCGAGGGCGTGGTCGCGCTCCAGCTCGAGGCTGGCGGCCAGCGCCATCAGCCCGGGCACGCTCGGCAGGAAGACCGACGCGGTCTCGCCGCGACGTCGGGCGCGCACGAAGCGGCCGATGACCTGGGCGAAGAACAGCGGCGTGCTCGCGCTCGTGGCGTAGACGCCGACGCAGAGCCGCGGCACGTCGACGCCCTCGGACACCATCCGGACGGCGACCATCCACCGCGAGGTGTCCTCGGCGAAGGACTGGATCCGGCTCGACCCGGCGGCCTCGTCGGACAGGACCACGGTCGGCCGCTCCCCCGTGATGCGCTGCAGGATCCGCGCGTACGCCCGGGCGGTCGTGGTGTCGGTCGCGATCACCAGCCCGCCGGCGTCCGGCACGCCACGGCGCACCTCGGTGAGGCGCTTGTCCGCCGCCGAGAGCACGGCGGGCATCCACTCGCCCTCCGGCGACAGCGCGGTGCGCCAGGCCTGCGCGGTGATGTCCTTCGTGACGGGGTCGCCGAGCGAGGCGGCCATCTCGTCGCCCATCCGGGTCTTCCAGCGCATCTGCCCGGCGTAGGCCATGAACAGCACCGGGCGGACGACGCCGTCCTTGAGTGCCCGGCCGTAGCCGTAGTTGTAGTCCGAGATCGAGGTGCGGATCCCCTGCTCGTCCGGGGCGTACTGGACGAACGGGATCGGCGCCGTGTCCGACCGGAACGGCGTGCCGGACAGCGACAGTCGGCGCGTGGCCTTCGTGAACGCCTGCCGGATGCCGTCGCCCCACGTCAGCGCGTCGCCGCCGTGGTGCACCTCGTCGAGGATCACGAGGGTCTTGCCGCCCGCGGTGATCCGCTCGTGCACCTCGGGGTTCATGCCGACCTGCGCGTAGGTGATCGCGACGCCCTGGTAGTGCCGGCCGAACATGCCGTCGCCGTTCTTGAACATCGGGTCGAGCCGGATGTTCACGCGGTCGGCGGCGTCGGCCCACTGCCGCTTCAGGTGCTCGGTGGGCGCGACGACGACCAGGCGGTCGACGGTGCCGCGGGCGAGGAGTTCGGTCGCGAGGCGCAGCGCGAAGGTGGTCTTGCCGGCGCCGGGGGTCGCCGCGGCGAGGAAGTCGCGCGGTTCCTTCTCGAAGTACTTCGTGAGCGCTTCGACCTGCCAGGCGCGGAGCTTCGAGGCGGTGCCCCATGCGGCACGTTCGGGGAAGGCGGGCGACAGGTGCTCGGCCGCCGCGTTGCCCGCGACCTCGGCGATCGCCGCCGGTCCGGTGGGGCGGTGGTCGTCGGACAGCCCGTCGATCGGGAGTTCGGCGGGTTCCTGGTGCTCGATGTTCTCCGCTGCGCTCACTTCACCCGAGTGTACCGGCACGCGGTCGCCCGACACGTGTCAGTCCTGCCGGGCGTGCGGCGCCCGCGGCGTGCTCGGGCCGGGACCGCCGCCGGACCCGCGCACGAGGGACGCGGGACGCAGGACACCGGCACCGAAGCGCGCGGTGACCGCGTCGACGGTCGTCTCGGTCTCACGCCACGGCGCGTCGTCGTCCCACAGCGCGTTGCTCGCGGCCGCCGGCACGAGGTTCTCGCCGCGGACGCCGATGAGCCGGATCCGGTTGCCCGGACGGTGCAGGACGTCGTACAGCTCGACGGCCTCCCGGTGGATCCGCTTGGCGACGTCGCTCGGCTCGGCGAGGGTGCGGGAGCGGGTGAGCGTCGTGAAGTCGGTGTACCGCACCTTGAGCGCGACGGTCCGGGCCTGGACCTCGGCGCGTCGGAGCCGGACCGCGACCTTCTCGGCGAGTCGGAGGAGTTCCCGCGCCACGTCGTCCCGCTCGGTGAGGTCACGGCCGAACGTGACCTCGTGCCCGATCGACTTCTCACCGACCCCGGCCTCCACCGTGCGCGGGTCCCGGCCCCACGCCAGGTCGTGCAACCGCTGTCCACCGGCCGGACCGAGCAGCGACACCAGGGACGGCAGCGGGGTCGTCGCGAGGTCCCGCACGGTGTGGATCCCCCGACGCTCGAGCGTCTCCTGCGTCTTGCCCCCGACGCCCCACAGGGCCGAGACCGGCTGCGGGTGCAGGAAGGCGACGGTGTCGGCGTGCGGGACGACGAGCAGGCCGTCCGGCTTGGCGCGGCTCGAGGCGAGCTTCGCGACGAACTTCGTCGACGCGGCACCCACCGAGCAGTGCAGGCCCGTCTCGGCGAACACGGTGCGGCGGATCTCGGCGCCGATCTGCCACGGCGTGCCGTACAGGCGGAGGGCCCCGGCGACGTCCAGGAACGCCTCGTCGATGCCGAGCCGCTCGACCCGCGGGGTGAAGCGGTCGAAGATCCGCATGACCTGCGCGGAGCGGGCGCTGTACTTCTCGAAGTGCGGCTCGACGATGACGGCGGCGGGACACCGCCGTTTCGCGACCGCCATCGGCATCGCCGAGTTGATGCCGTACCGGCGGGCCTCGTAGGTGGCGGCCGTGACGACGGAGCGGTCGGAGTCGTGCCCGACGATCACCGGCAGGCCGACGAGGTCCGGGCGGTCGAGCAGTTCGACGGAGGCGAAGAAGGCGTCCATGTCGACGTGCAGGACCGTCGCCGAGCGGTCGTCGACGGGCGTGTCGGAGACGATCCGGTTGCGTCCGTCCTGCTTGCTCACCGGGTCATGGTCGCACGGACCGCCGACACCGCAGCTGCCGGTTCACCGCGGCAGCGGACCGAGTTCGGCCGCCGCGATCGTCCGCATCGCCGAGTCCCGTGTCGACGGGTGGTACTGGCCGGCGCGGACGTCCCGGGCCAGGCGGGCGAGTTCGTCGGTCGACCGGAAGGCCGACCCGCCGACGACGCGCATCGCCTCGTCCACCACGTGCTGCGCGGTGTCCACGGCACGGGCCTTCGTCCCGACGAGCAGCGGGAACCAGCGGTCGGAGTCCACCAGGTCGTCGACGTCGCGCGCCAGTGCGTCGACCTGCAGGTGCACGGCGTCGGTCGCGCTCCGCATCGCGGCCACGGCACGACGGACGTCCGGGTCGGCAGAGCGGGCCGTCCCGTCCGCCGCGGTGCGGGCGGCCACCCGCTCGACCGCGAGCGTCACCGCACGCGAGGCGATGCCGACGTACACGGACGCGACGAGCAGCTCGAACGCGGCGAAGACACCGAAGACCAGCGGATCGGCCACGGGTCCGACGGGCAGGACGCGCACGATCCGGTCGGCGGGGACGTGCAGCCCCTCGAGCAGGGTCGTCCGGCTCTGCGTGGCCCGCATGCCGAGGGTGTCCCAGTCATCGAGGTGCCGCACGCCACCGTCGCCGCGCAGCGCGAAGCCGTGCACGAGCCGGGGCTCCGGGCCGGACGTGTCCTTGCCGAACACGCTCAGCACGTCCCACGCGGGCGCCAGGGACGTCGAGACCTTCGTGCCGGTGAAGCGGTAGCCGCCGGCGCCGTCCGGCTCGGCCACGGTGCGCGAGTCGAACAGGACCGCGTCGTTGCCGGGCTCGCTCACGCCGAACGCGAGGAGTCGGTCCGCTGCAGCGGCGTCGGTGACGGTGTCGAGGAACGACCCGCCCCTGGCGGACACGGCGCGGGCGGCCTGCACCCACACCTGGTGCATCCCGAGCCCGAGGGCCGTCGCCGGTGCCGCCTCGGCGAGCGTCCGCTGGACCGCTGCGGTCGCCCGGAGACCCAGCCCCGAGCCTCCGTCCCGGACGGGCACGCCGATCCGCAGGTAGCCGGCCCGTCGGAGTTCGTCGAGGTCCTCGACGCAGAACGCGTTGTCCGCGTCGTACCGGGGAGCACGGTCGGCGATGCGGGCGAGGAGCTCGTCCGGCACGGACCAGGGACGCTGCTCGAGCGGGGTGGACGAGGTCATGGGACGAGAGTACGGTCGCCAGGCGTGTCAGACCGTCATCCCTGGACCAGGTTCGTCGCCATCGGTGACTCCTTCACCGAGGGCATCGGCGACCCGGACCCGTCGTCCGTCGGCGGGCACCGCGGGTGGGCCGACCGCGTGGCGGACGCGCTCGCGGACGGCACGGACGAGGACTTCGCGTACGCCAACCTCGCGGTGCGGGGGCGCCTGCTCCGGCAGATCGTCGACGAGCAGGTGGAGGCGGCGCTCGCCCTCGGACCGGACCTCGTCACGGTGTCCGCCGGCGGGAACGACGTCATCCGTCCCGGTTCCGACCCGGACGAGCTCGCCGAACGGTACGACGGGATGGTGGAGCAGCTCCGCCGGGACGGTGCGACCGTGGTGCTCTTCACCGGACCGGACGTCGGGACCACGCCGGTGCTCGGCATGGTCCGCGGGAAGACCGCGGTCTACAACGAGCACCTGCACGCCATCGCACTCAAGCACGGCGCACTCGTGACGAACCTCTGGGCGCTCCGGGTCCTCCGGGACCCGCGGATGTGGGCGCCGGACCGGCTGCACCACTCACCGCTCGGGCACGCGACCGTCGCGGCCGCCGTGCTCGACACGCTCGGTGTCCCGCACGCACTCGGACCGTCGGTGCCGGAGCCGCTCGCCGCCCGACCGTGGCGGGAGGCGCGGGTCGAGGACCTGGGTTGGGCGAAGGAGTACCTCCTGCCCTGGGTCGTGCGACGCGTGCGGCGGACGTCCTCCGGTGACGGCGTCACGGCGAAGCGGACCACCCTGCAGCCGGTCACCCGGCGCGACTGAGCACCGAGGCCGACGGTCCCACCCGGACCGCGTGCCCGGCGTGGTCTCCGCGCACGCCGACGCTGCCGCTCAGGCCGGGGTCGCCCGCTTCGGCCACACGGTGTAGCCGAGCGCCCAGAGCAGTTCGACGGCCACGACGACGCCGAGCACCGGGAACCAGGCGACGAGCGGCTCGATCCCCGGTGTCCCCGGTCCACCCCAGGCGATCAGCCCGGCGAGCACGGCCGCGGACAGCGCGGCGGCGATCACCGTGCGCACGACGTCGGCCCAGCACTTCCGCGTGTACGCCCAGCCGAGTGGCTTCGCGGGGAGTGCCTGCCCGGTCCGGAGGCGTGCGAGGTGCCGGTCCGCCCAGCGCATCATGCGGTGCCCGTAGGTGACCGAGAAGCCGATGTAGAGCGCGGCGAGTCCGTGCTCCCACGTGGCCGATCCCCCGGCGCGGAGGTCGATCGCGGTGACGACCAGGAGCACGGCGTCGAGCACGGGCGCGAGCACGAGGACCGCGGCGCCGAGCCGCGGCATCCCGGCCACCGACCGCAGGGTCAGGCCGCCGAGGACCGCGATCCAGAAGCCCACCTCGCAGGCGACGATGACGGCGATCACGGGGCGACCAGTGTTGTTGTTGGTACGAGTGTGTTCACACTCGTCATGGTAGTACGACTGTGTACGATCGGCACGTGCCCCGCCTCATCGACCACGACGAACGTGACGCCGTCATCGCCGCCGCCGCCTGGCGTGTCCTCGCCCGCGACGGGCTCCCGGGGTTCTCCGTCCGTCGGGTCGCCGAGGAGGCCGGCCTCGCCACCGCGTCCCTCCGGCGCGCCTTCCCGACGCAGGTGGCACTGCGGACGTACTGCCTCCGGCTCGTCGGCGAACGGGTGCAGGCACGGATGGACGCCGTCACCGTCGACCCCGCCGTCGACCCGCGAGCGTTCGTGCTCGCCTGCTTGGCCGAGCTGCTGCCCCTCGACGCCGACCGACGCTCCGAGACGGAGGTGTGGCTCACCCTCGGGTCACTCGCCCTGACCGACCCGGACGCTCGCGGCGCCCATGCCGAGACGGAACGAGCCCTGGCCCGGGCGTGCCGGTCGCTGCTCGCACTCCTGACACCGGCGGCCGCCCCGGACGAGCTGGACACCGCGGCCCGCCGGCTGCACGCCCTGGTCGACGGCCTCGCGCTGCACCTCGTCCATGCTCCGCCGACCGCGGACACCGGGTGGGCGCTCGAGACGCTCGAGTCCGCGGTGCCGACCGCCGCACCGTCGTCGGACCGGCCGGGCCCGCACGACGGCGGACGGCCGGCCGCGGGACCTGCCCGTTAGCCCGCCAGCGCGCCCGGGTCGAGCTCCACGCCGCGGAACGGGTTCGTCCACCGCCACCAGACGCCCGGGTCCTCGATCGCGGCGTCGAGCTCGAGCGGCACCGTGACCGGGTCGTGGTGCTCGACGGTGAACCGCACGCGGCCGACGCGCTCGCCCGCCGCACCGAGCGTCACCGGCTCGAGCGTCGTCTCCGCCGAGACGGTCGTGCTCCCCCACACCAGGACGGACGCCGCCCGGCTCGCGGTCGCGTCGACCTCGTCCTGCCACGGTGCCGTGTACGTGCCGAACGTCTGTCCCTCGTTCGTCAGGGTCACCACGTGGAAGTCGTCCGCGACCGAGTGCAGCAGCCGCCGGACGTCCGCGTCGAGCGCGTCGTGGTCGACCCCGCCGAGCATGGCGCCGACGACGGTCACCGGTCGGCCGCCACGCTCGTAAGTGGCGGCGAAGAGCAGGCACGCTCCCGCTTCGTCGAGGGTGCCGGTCTTGATCCCCTCGACACCGTCCATGCCGAGCAGCTTGTTCGAGTTCTCGATCTCGCCGACACCCGGGACCGTCACCGATGCCGTGCCGACGACCTCCTTGACCACCGGCTCCGCGAGCGCGAGCTGCCCGAGGTCCACCAGGTCGGTCGCCGTCGACCGGTTGCGTGGGTCGAGGCCGGTCGGTTCGACGATCGTGGTGTCGTCCAGCCCGTGGTCGTCGAGCCACGTCGCGGCTGCGGCACGGTAGGCGTCCATCGACCCGAACGCCCAGAGGGCGAGTGACCCCGCGTAGTTGTTCGCCGACTCCATGAGCGCCACCTGCAGCACCCGGTACTCGGACATCCGCCCGTCGGCCGGCAGCGGGGCGACCTCACCGTTCAGCGCCGCGTACTCCGCGTACAACGCTTCCATCGCCGGCGTGAACCGGACCGACGGCCCCTGCTTCCCGACCGGGAGGGGCTTCTCCTCGAGCACGACGAGCGCCGTCACGATCTTCGAGATGCTCGCGATCGACCGCTGCTGCCGGTCCCCGCTGGTCGTGAGACTCTCCGGGAACCCCTCGGCCTCGACAGCGGTGGCACCGTAGTCCGGGAACCTGAGCTCCGGCGCGCGCACCCTGGGTGCCTCGTAGGTCGCGGTGCTCGCGGTTGCCGGGGCGAACGGCACGAGGGCGGCCGCGGCCAGGAACGCGGCGACCAGCAGGAGGACGGCGACCACGGCGAGCGTCACGGGCCTCCGGAGCGCGGAGCGGGGGCGGCGGACGACGTTCGGCACGAGACCGGATCGTACTGGAGGCCCGGGGCGCGTCCCTGGGACCGGCACCGTCGGCGCGTGGCGCCTCGGGCCCTCCGGTCGCCTGTCGGGTCGGCCGACGGACCGCACCGGTCAGCGCGAGCGCTGCGCGTGCGCGACCGCCCAGAGACCGACGGCGCTCGCCGCGGCCACGTTCAACGAGTCCACCCCGTGGTGCATCGGGATCCGCACGGTGGTGTCCGCGGCGGCGACCGCCGCGGGCGTCAGGCCCTGGCCCTCCGTGCCCATCACGAGCGCGACGCGCTCGGGGACGTCCGCGACGAAGGCCTCCAGGTCGACGGAGCGGTCGGTGAGCGCCATCGCGGCCACGTGGAAGCCCTGGGCGCGGAGGTCCTCGCCCGCCGCCGGCCACTCCCCGATGCGTGTCCAGGGCACCTGCAGCACGGTGCCCATGCTCACCCGGACGCTCCGCCGGTACAGGGGGTCGGCGCACCGCGGGCTGACGAGCACCGCGTCGGCACCGAGCCCGGCGACGCTGCGGAACACCGCGCCGACGTTCGTGTGGTCGACGACGTCCTCGAGGACCACCACGAGGCGTGCGTCGCGGACGACGTCGGCCACGGACGGCAGCGAAGGGCGGTGCATCGCGGCGATCGCCCCGCGGTGCATCCGGAAGCCGGTCAGCTCCTCGAGGAGGGCGTCCGACCCGACGAACACCGGGCCGTCGTGCCCGTCGACCAAGGGCAGGACGCTGTCGAGCCACTTCTCCTGTACGAGCACGCTCCGCGGGACGTGACCGGCCCGGACCGCGCGCTCGATGACCGTGTTCGACTCAGCGATGTACAGGCCGCCCTCGGGCTCGGTGACCCGTCGGAGCGCGACGTCGGTCAGGCGCGCGAAGTCGTCGAGGCGCGGGTCGTCGAGGGAGTCGATGCGGACGGGGTGCACGGTGCTCGTTCCGGTCGGGGGGGGGCGGTGGTGGTCCGGCTCGGGCCCGGTGGCGCGGGTCCCGGTCCGGGGCGGCGGCCGCACGGGGAAGGCCCGGGGACGCTCGGCGGTTGAGGGTACCGTGGACACGATGGCGACGAGCGACGGCACTGCGGACGACACCGCGGGGGACGACACCGCGACGGACGACAGCGCGACGGACGACACCGCGACGACCGGTGCGACCGCTGCCGCGTTCGAGCAGGCGGTCGCGGTCCTGCAGGGCAGGCGCATCGCCGTGCTCACCGGCGCGGGTGTCAGCACCGACTCCGGGATCCCGGACTACCGCGGAGCAGGCCGGGTGGTCCGCAAGCCGATGACCTTCCAGGAGTTCCTCGCCGATCCCGCCAAGCGGCAGCGCTACTGGGCCGGGTCGCACCTCGGCTGGCGGACCTTCGCCGCGGCACGCCCGAACGACGGGCACCGCGCGCTCGCGGAGCTCGAACAGGCCGGCGTGGTGAGCGGCATCGTCACCCAGAACGTCGACGGGCTGCACCTGCGCGCCGGATCGCGTCGGGTGGTCGAGGTGCACGGCTCGATGGACCGGGCGGTGTGCCTGACGTGCGGGCAGGTCTTCTCCCGCGCCGACCTCGCCGCGGTGCTCGACCGTGACAACCCCTGGATCGACGAGCCCGGGACGGTGCAGCTGCAGCCGGACGGGGACGTCGAGATCACCGACGTCGAGCGGTTCCGCGTGCCGGACTGCACCGTGTGCGGCGGCGTGCTCAAGCCCGACGTGGTGTTCTTCGGCGAGTTCGTGCCCGCCGAGAAGTTCCGTGAGGCCGTGTCCATCGTCGCCGAGGCGGACGCGCTCCTCGTCGTCGGGTCGTCGCTCACCGTGAACTCCGGCGTCCGGCTCCTCGACCACGCGACGCGGCGCAGGCGACCGGTCGTCATCGTCAACCGGGGCGCCACGCGGAGCGACCGTCGTGCCGCGGTGAAGCTCGACGCCGGGACGACCGAGACCCTCGTCGAGCTCGCGGCCCGGCTCACCGCGTCTGCGATGATCGACGGGTGACGACCCTCCTCTGCCTGGTCCGACACGGCGAGACCGACTGGAACCGGCAACGGCGCATCCAGGGGTCGACGGACGTGCCCCTCAACGACACCGGGCGACGGCAGGCGGCCGAGACCGCCGCGCTCCTGGCACGCCGGTCGTTCGACGCCGTCGTCTCGTCGCCCCTGTCCCGGGCCCTCGAGACCGGGACGATCATCGCCGACCACCTCGGGTTGGCCGCCCCGGCGGCGTACGACGGTCTCCGGGAACGCTCCTACGGCGAGGCGGAGGGTCTGACCCACGTCGAGATCGCGGAGCTCTGGCCGCACGACGCCGTCCCCGGGCGCGAGTCCCGCGCGGCGCTCCTCGACCGGGTGACCGAGACGCTCGCCGAGATCGCCGTGCGCTACGACGGCGGCGCGGTCGTCGTCGCGACCCACGGCGCGGTGATCCGGACCGTCGTCGACGCCGCCGCACCCGGGACGGTCGAGCGGTCGACGGTCCCGATCCGCAACGGGTCGGTGCACACCTTCCGGTGGGACCCCGAGCGCTTCCGTGCCGAACTGGTCCGCTCCGACGACCCCATCGACGACCTGTCGGACGCCCCGGGCCGGTACGCGTTCGAGTACCAGAACCCGCTCGAGCGCCGAGGCTGACGCCGCCCATCCGGGGAGCGTGCCGGGCAGCGTCGGACTAGCCTCCGGTGCACGGCGGCCCGACGACCGGGACGCCGCTGCGAGGTGAGGCAGTGAACGCAGGTGGACGGCATGCCGGCGACCGCTCCCGGGAGGGCGACGCCCTCCGTCGCGATCCGTGGGGCGACGACGACGACCTCGATGCCACGTTCGGGCCGGACACGGCCTCCGTCCGGACCCGCACGGGCGGCGAACGGCTCCGGGCCGGGACCCTGGTCGTCGTCGGCGTGGTCGTGGTGGCCGCGGTCCTCGTCCTGGTGCTCGGAGTCATCCTCGGCCAGGTCCAGCGTGGGGTCGGCGGCGTGTTCCCGCAGCCCGACGCGGACGGGCGCCGCTTCGTGACCGCTGCCGCCGCGCTGCCGGGCGTCGCCGCCGTGGACGCGCCCCGGACGGAGAAGACCTCGTTCGCGGGCTACGACGTCACCGCGGTGGTGCATGCCGAGCCCGACCTCCCCGCCGCTGACAGACGGGCGCTCGTGACCGCCCTGAGCACCGCGTCCGCCGACTCCTCCGGCTCGGGCGTCCGCATCTGGGCGACGCTCGACCTCGGTGCCGTGCGGGTCGGGGTCTCGGACTCCCCCGAGACGAGCCAACGGCGACTCGAGCTCGCCGACGGCCTCGCGGCGATCGGCGGCGTGCTCACGGTGACCTGCGTCTTCGCCGACGCGACCGACGGTCGGTCGGACGCCCCCGCCGCACAGGACGTGGTCGTCACCACGCACGGCCAGGGCGTGGGCTTCGCCGCGGTCGCCGCCGCTGCCGAGGCGGTCGGGGACGACGTGTTCCCGGGCGTCCAGGTCCGCACCCGTCATCCCTGACGGGTCGGACCGTCCGGTCTCCTCCGCCGTCCCGTCCGCTCCGCCGTGCCGTCCGGCGTGCCGCTAGCGGTCCGGCCGCGCCCTCAGCTCCGCCGACGCCGCGACCGGTCGGCCACGGCCCGCTCGACCGCCTGCGTGACGCGCTCGGCGGAGTCTTGCCACCGGAACCGGGCCGCCTGCGCGACGGAGGCCGACGACGCTGCGTCCCAGCGGGCCTCCAGGCGGCGGACGGCGGCCGCGACGGCGGACGGTGACGACGGGTCGAAGTACTCCGCCGCGTCGCCGCCGATCTCGCGGAAGATCGGGACGTCGCTGACGACGACCGGTGTGCCGACGCCCATCGCCTCGACGAGCGGGATGCCGAACCCCTCGTCGAACGAGGCGGTCGCGAGCGCCGTGGCGGAGCGGAGGACGGCGAGGTACTCGTCGTCGGTCGCTCCGTCGTGGAACACGAGCGCGCCGGCGGGCGCGAGCCGCTGCAACCGCGTGCGGTCGGCGGCGGTGACACGGGACATGCAGTGCAGCGTCCAGTCCGGACCGAGCAGGGGCAGCGCCGCGGCGAGCGTCTCGACGTTCTTGTACGGCATGAACGAGCCCATGTACACGAGCGACTTCGTCCGTCCACCGTCGGCGGCCCGTGGCTCGGCCGGGTCGGCCGCGTTGTACGCGACGGTGACCGGGCGGGTCGTGAGACGGTGCTCGGCGATGAGGCCCGCCGTCGTCCCGGAGACGGTCACGACACCGTCGGCCCCGTTCAGCAGGAGGCGCTGCGGCCACCACGCCAGGTGGAATGCCCGCCAGCCGAGACGCAGCGGCCACGCGAACTCCCGCGGTGGCGTCCGGTTCCGGTAGTAGATGAGGTCGTGCAGGGTCAGCACGAGCGCGTACCGGCGCCCGCGTGAGCCCATCGTCTGCATGGGCGAGAAGACCGCGTCGAGGCCGAGCCGGTTGACGTGCCGCGCGACGAGGGGCTCGCCGGGGTCGGTCGGCGCCGGGATGCGTTCCCACGACACTCCCCCGGGCAGCGAGGCCAGCTGGCGTTCGTCGGACACGAGCAGGACGTGGTCGTGTCGGTCGGGCAGGTGCGCGGCGATCCCCGCGGTGAAGCGGCTGATCCCGTCGTGTCGACCGATCCGGACGTACCGGCAGTCGATGCCGATGCGCAGGCGCGTCACGAGGGGTCGCCTCCCGTCCGGCGAGTGCGGTCCGCAGCGCCACCGGTCGGTCCCTCGGGAGCGTTCGGTCCCTCCGGCGCGGTCGGTCGGCGCGTGGCGCTCGCCCGGCGTGGGGTGCTCGCCCGCTTCCGTCGGCCGGGAGCGCCCGGGGCGGGGTCCGCCATCCGGCGCAGGACCGCCGCGGCCGCCGCGGCCGGCGTCTCGTAGTGCACGAGGTGACCGACCTCCGGCACGACGACGAGCTCGGCGTCGCGGAGTCGCGACGCGAGGGCACGCTGCTCCGGCACGGCCGTGATGTCGTCACGCTCGGCGGCGACCATGAGCACCGGCACCGCGATCCGGTCGGCGAACTGCGAGACGTCGGAGGTGACCGAGGTCCGGAACGCCTCGAGGACGCTGGTCCGGTTCGCGAACGCCGAGAAGTACCGGTCGTGCTGGTCGTGCACCCAGCGGCGGACCGTCGGGTCGGCGGACTTCAGCATCGCGATGCTCATCGCGCGGACGATCCCGCGGTTGCGCAGCAGCCCGAGGCCGAGCGCACGGGGCAGCCGGGCGCCGAGCCGGTAGTACGCGATCGCGACGGCCGTGCCGATCGCCCGTGGACCCTGCAGGGCCGGGGCGGCGATGGGGTTGACGAGGACGAGCAGGCGCGTGTCGAGCCCGGCGGCCACCGACGCGGCGACGACGATCGAGCCGAACGAGTGCCCGAGGACGACGGTGTCGCCGTCGAGTCCGAGCGCGGAGTGGAAGCCGTCGACCCAGGCGACGTACGCGTCGAGGTCCGCAGTCGGGAGCGGGTCCGACGTGCCGAAGCCGGGCAGGTCGGGCACGATGACGCGCACGCCCGACGGGTGCCCGGCCACGAGGTGCGCCGCGACGGACTCGAGCCCGTGGTGGTCCCCACGGAAGCCGTGCACCGCGAGCACGGTCGCCGGAGGTGCGTTGCGGGCACGGCCCTCGGCGCCGACCGCCGGCCCGTACTCCCAGTAGTGCGTGGTCCGGCCGTCGACCTGGACCGCGCGGTGCACGACGGGGGTCGCCGCCAGGAGCGACTGGTACGGGGACAGCACGGGCGGTTGCATCCGCGCCAGTCTAGGGAAGCCCTCCGGCGTGCGCCGTGACCCGTCCTGCGGGTCCCGCCGTGTCGGTGCGGTTGGCTAGCCTGGCCGCGTGACCTCCCCCGCTGCCGCCGTCGACCCATCGACCCGGCCCCCGCAGGACCTGACGACCCGACCGTGGTGGCACGCGCTGGGCGTCTTCGACCTCGAGACCACCGGCATCGACGTCGAGACCGCCCGCATCGTCACCGCCCACGTCGGGCTGATCGACATGACCGGGCGCTCCATCGTCGAGGGTGCGTGGCTCGCCGACCCCGGTGTCGCGATCCCGGAGCAGGCGTCCGCGGTGCACGGGATCACGACCGAACGTGCACGGGCGGAGGGTCGGCCGGCCGGCGAGGTCGTCGCCGAGATCGTCGCCGCGGTCGAGGCCGTGTTCGCCCGCGGGATCCCCCTGGTCATCTACAACGCCCCGTACGACCTCACCGTCCTCGACCGGGAGGCGAAACGGCACGGCATCGCCTCCCCCGTCATCGGCAACGTCGTCGACCCGCTCGTCATGGACAAGGCGCTCGACACCTACCGCAAGGGCAAGCGCACGCTCGAGGCCGCGTCGGCGTGCTACGGGGTCCGGCTCGACGACGCGCACGACGCCGGCGCGGACGCCATCGCCGCCGGACGGGTCGCGCAGGCCATCGCCGCGAAGTACCCCGACGACCTCGCGATCAGCGCCGAGGAGCTCCACCGCAAGCAGGTCGCCTGGTGCTCGGAGCAGGCGACCTCGTTCCAGGAGTACATGCGGGCGAAGCGTGACCCGACGTTCACCGCGGACGGCCGGTGGCCCCGTCGCCACTCGGCCCTGGGCATGTAGCATTCCGAACGGGGCGTGCTCGACCGTGCCGTCCCCCTGACGACGCACCACGCACCATGGGGAGATCCGCGCACGTGTTCCTGAAGACCTTCGGGTGGTCCCTGGCCATCACCGTGATCGCCCTGGCCGTGGCGCTCGTGTACGGCGGGTGGAGCGCGGTCATCATCACCGCCATCCTCGGCGTGCTCGAGATCAGCCTCAGCTTCGACAACGCGGTCGTCAACGCCCGCATCCTCGAGCGGATGAACCCGTTCTGGCAGAAGATGTTCCTCACCGTGGGCATCGTCATCGCCGTCTTCGGCATGCGCGTGCTCTTCCCGCTGCTCATCGTCGGGGTCACGGCGTCGCTCAACCCCGTCGAGGCCGTCCAGCTCGCGCTCGAGAAGGGCCCGATCGACGAGCCCGGCACGTACGCGTACCTGCTGCACGAGGCACACCCGCAGATCGCCGCCTTCGGTGGCATGTTCCTGCTCATGATCTTCCTCGACTTCATGTTCGAGGAACGCGAGATCCTGTGGCTGAAGTGGCTCGAGGCACCGCTGCTGTTCATCGGCAAGCTCCCGATGGTCAACGTCGTCGTGGCCCTCGTGGTCCTCGCGATCGCGGGCACCACCGCCGGCGACCACCAGTCGATCGTCCTCGTCTCCGGGATCGCCGGACTCGTCACCTACTTCCTCGTGACCGGTCTCGGCGGGCTGTTCGACGTCGACGACCCGGAGGACGACGGCAACTCGTTCGAGAACACCGGCGAGATGGTGGCCGAGGCGAACCGGATCAGCGGCAAGCGCAAGGTCGGCACAGTCGCCGGCAAGGCCGCGTTCCTGCTGTTCCTCTACCTCGAGGTCATCGACGCGTCGTTCTCGTTCGACGGCGTCATCGGCGCCTTCGCGATCACCGCCGACCCGATCATCATCGCGCTCGGCCTCGGCCTCATCGGTGCCCTGTTCGTCCGGTCTCTCACCGTATTCCTGGTCCGACAGGGCACGCTGGACGAGTTCGAGTACCTCGACCACGGTGCGCACTGGGCGATCGGTGCCCTCGCGGCGATCCTGCTCATCACGATCACCACCGAGGTGAACGAGGTCGTCACCGGCCTGATCGGCGTCGTGTTCATCATCGCCGCGTTCATCTCCTCGGTGGTCCGCAACAAGCACAAGACCGGCGAGCACCAGCCCGCCGACCAGCACGTCCCCGTCGCCTCCTGACACCAGGGGCGACCGCTCCACCGCAACCACGACGAAGGGTTCACCGCCATGGGTCTCAGCCTCCAGAAGGGCCAAGCGCTCTCGCTCACGAAGAACGACGGGAGCGCACTGACCCGCGTCCGGCTCGGTCTCGGGTGGGACGCCGTCACGACCAAGCGCGGCCTGTTCGGTCGCAAGGCAGCCGACGTCGACCTCGACGCCTCTGCGATCTTCTTCGGTGCCGACGGCCAGCCGGTGGACTACGTGTGGTTCAACCAGCTCCGGAGCAAGGACGGCTCCGCGCAGCACACCGGCGACAACCTGACCGGCGACGGTGACGGCGACGACGAGGTCATCCGGATCGACCTCAGCGCGGTGCACGGTGCCGTCCAGCAGATCGTGTTCGTGATCAGCAGCTACAGCCGGCAGACGTTCGACAACGTGCAGAACGCGTTCTGCCGGGTGGTCGACGACTCGACGGCCGGCGCTCCCGAGGTCGCCCGCTACCAGCTCACCGACTCCGGGCAGCACACCGCGATGGTCATGGCGAAGGTGTCCCGCACGGGAGCAGGATGGACCTTCACCGCGATCGGTGAGCGGGCCGACGGCCGGACCGTGCAGGACCTCGTCGGTCCGGCGGCAGCCGCACTCTGACCCGCCCGGACACCGCAGCACCGCACCGACGGAAGGACGATCGATGGCGACCCTCTCGCTCTCGAAGGGCAACAACCTCTCGCTGACCAAGACCGACCCGGGCCTGCGCAGGGCGATGATCGGGCTCGGCTGGGACCCGCGCACGACCGCGGGCGAGCAGTTCGACCTCGACGCTTCCGCCCTGCTCGTCGGCGCGAACGGCAAGGTCCGCTCGAACGACGACTTCATCTTCTACAACCAGCTGCAGTCGGTCGACGGCTCCGTGGTGCACCAGGGCGACAACCGCACCGGTGAGGGCGACGGGGACGACGAGCAGATCCTCATCGACCTCGACCTCGTGGCCGCGGACGTCGCGCGCGTCGTCATCGTCGTCACCATCGACCAGGCCGACGCCCGGCACCAGAACTTCGGGCAGGTCCGTGGTGCGTTCTGCCGCGTGGTGAACGACGAGACCGGCAACGAGGTCGTCCGCTTCGACCTCACCGAGGACGCGGCCTCGGAGACCGGCATGATCTTCGCCGAGATCTACCGGTACGACGGCGAGTGGAAGTTCCGCGCCGTCGGCCAGGGCTACGCCACCGGACTCCGCGGCGTCGCGACCGACTACGGCGTCGTGCTCGACTGACGCTCCCCTCCAACCCGAAAGGACCGATCATGGCCGGACTCTCCCTCAGCAAGGGCGGCAACCTCTCCCTCACCAAGACGAGCCCGGGACTCACCGTCGCCACCGTCGGCCTCGGTTGGGACCCGCGCACCACCGCCGGCGAGGCCTTCGATCTCGACGCCTCGGCACTGCTCGTCGGCGCCGACGGCAAGGTGCGCTCGGACGCCGACTTCATCTTCTACAACCAGCCCCGCAGCGCGGACGGTTCCGTCGAGCACAAGGGCGACAACCGCACCGGTCAGGGCGACGGTGACGACGAACAAATCGTCATCGACCTGCAGAGCCTGCCGGCCGACGTCGACCGCGTGGTCGTCGTGGTGTCGATCGACCAGGGTGAGGCCCGCCGCCAGAACTTCGGACAGGTGCGCAGCGCCTACTCACGGGTGCTCGACCAGGACGGCACGGAGATCGTGCGCTTCGACCTGTCCGAGGACGCCGCTCCGGAGACCGCGATGATCTTCTCGGAGATCTACCGCAACGGCGCCGAGTGGAAGTTCCGTGCGGTCGGCCAGGGCTACCAGTCCGGGCTCGCCGGCGTCGCGACCGACTTCGGCGTCAACCTCAGCTGACCCGCCGGGCCACCACCCTGGCCCGCTCCGCACCACCCCGTCCTCCCACCACGTCACAGGAGACCACCGATGCCCGGACCGCTCGCTCCGCCGGAGCCCACCGACCCGTCCCAGGACGCACTCGTCCTCCGCGCTGCCGACGCCGCCGAGGTCGTCACGCCGGACGACGCCCCGGGGATGGTGCCGGTGGACGCCGGTCGTCAGGCGCAGATCGCGGCCCAGGCCCGTGAGTTCGTGGACGAGGTCGCGGGCCTCGACCCGCGGTCGCCGGCGTTCACCGAGAAGGTCGACGGCATCAACGCCATCGCGAGCTCGGAGATCGCCCGGTCGGGCGGCTTCTCGTCCCGCATGCTGGAGCGCTCGCAGTCCTCGGTGGCGGGCGCCAAGCGCACCGGCGACGGCGCCCAGGTGAAGGTCGCGACGACCCTCGGTGACCTGCGCTCCACCGTCGAGGACCTCACGCCGAACCAGGCCGACCTCAGCACGGGCCGGAAGATCCTCGGCATGATCCCCGGCGGCAACAAGCTGGCGAAGTACTTCCAGCGCTACGAGTCGGCGCAGACCCAGCTCGACAAGATCATCAAGTCGCTCATGGCGGGGCAGGACGAACTCCGCAAGGACAACGCGACCCTCGCTGACGAGAAGGTCCAGCTGTGGGAGACCATGCAGCAGCTGAGCGAGTACGCCGTGTTCGCGAAGGCCCTCGACGCGGCCACCGTGTCGAAGATCGAGAGCCTACGGAACGGCGGTCGGGTCGACGAGGCGCAGAAGCTCGAGTCCGACGTGCTGTTCCCCGTGCGCCAGCGGCACCAGGACATCCTGACGCAGCTCGCCGTGTCCGTGCAGGGCTACCTGGCCATGGACCTCGTGCGGAAGAACAACACGGAGCTCATCAAGGGCGTCGAGCGCGCCCGCACCACGACCATCGCGGCGCTCCGCACGGCCGTCGTCGTGGCGCAGGCCCTCGCGAACCAGAAGATGGTGCTCGACCAGATCGACGCGGTGAACAACACCACGAACGCGATGATCCTGCAGACCAGCGAGATGCTCCGTGACCAGACCACGCGGATCCACGAGCAGGCGACGAACTCCGGTGTGAGCGTCGAGACGCTGCAGAAGGCGTTCGACAACGTGTTCCAGACCATGGACGCGATCGACTCGTTCCGCTCGCAGGCCGCGCAGAACATGTCGTCGACGGTCTCGGCGCTCGAGTCGGGCATCCAGCGCGCGAAGCCGTACCTGGAGCGGGCCCGCCAGGGCGACGACGACCAGCGATCGGTCACGCGATGACGACCGCGGTCGACTCCCGTGCGTGACCGTCTCCGCGCACTGTTCGGCCGCGACGACGACGACCCGGACCGCCGTGTCGCCGACCCCGATGCCGAGACACCCGCGTCGGCGGCGGCCGCTGCTGCCGCACGCATCGACGTCCGCGGGTCGGGTGGGGCCGCCGACGACGCGACCGCGGCTGCCGGCCTCGACGACCTCCGTGCCTTCGTGCGCGCCGCCGGGGCCGACCTCCCGACCGTCGTGTCCTCGCGGGTGCGCCACGTGGAGGACCTGCTGCGCGACGCCGCCGGCACCGTGATCGCCCGGGGCGCGTCGACGGAGCAGCGGTACCTGTTCCAGGCCGTCGTCGACGACTACCTGCCCACGCCCGTCCGCACGTACCGGTCCCTGCCCCCGTCGGACCGCACCCCGGACAGCACCGCCACGGCGACCCTCGCCGGCCAACTCGACGTCGTCGCGGAGACGGTGGAGGACATGCACGAACAGATCAGGAGCGGCGCGATCGCCGAGCTCTCCTCGCACGGCCGGTTCCTCCGGGACCGCCTCGGTGACGGTGACGAGGGTCTGCGTCTGCGTGGAGCGGACTCGTGAGCGGGCGGCTCGTCCCGGGAGCGAACGCCGCCGTCACGGCTGAGAACCCGGGGCTCACGGCCGTGGTCGTCGGCATCTCGTGGGACCAGATCGCGAGCCGCGGCCCGTCCGCGGAACTCGTCCCGGTCGCGATCGTGTGCGGGCCCGACGGACGGGTGCTGTCGGACGACGACCTGGTGTTCTTCAACCAGCTCGAGAACGCGGACGCCTCGGTGCGGTACCTCGACGAGTCCGACCAGGAGGAGATCGACGTCGACCTCGCCTCGGTCCCGGACACGGTCGACAAGATCGTCTTCGCGGTCTACCTCGACCCGGACCCGCGGTCACCGAAGGACCTCGGCTCGGTGCGCTCGATGTCCGTCCGGGTGAGCACACCGGACGGTCGGGAACTCCTCGTCTTCCCGCTGCCGTCCGAACGCAACCACATGATCGACGCGGTCATCCTCGGCGAGCTGTACCGCCACCGGTCGGAGTGGAAGTTCCGCGCCGTCGGTCAGGGGTACACGACGGGGCTGACGGGGCTGCGCGCCGACCACGGCATCGGCCGCTCGCGATGACGGCAGGGCACCCGTTCCTCCGCCGGCGCGTCCGTCCCACCCCGCCCGGCCAGGAGGCCCGTCCCGGCGCCGCAACGCCTGGTGCGTCGCATGCGTCGCCCGCTCTCGGCACCGCGGGCACCGGCTCTCCCGTCGGACGGCCGCCGGCCCCGCCGCCACACGTGTCCCCGGCGTCGAGCGGGCAGTCGCAGGCGAGCGGTTCCGGTTCCGGGCTCAGCCTGTCCTTCGGCCGACCGGCACCGACGTCCGGTGTGGGGCATGCGGCTTCCGCCCCGCCGACGACCGGCCACTCGGTTCCCGGTTCGGCGACGACGGCCGCCCCGTCGACCCGGTCCACGCACGCCTCCACCCCGGTGTCCGGTACGACCCGCTCGGACCGTGTCGCCCGTCGCCTGGCCGAGCGCGCCTCCCGGATCCGTCCCTTCCCGGCACCGGACCCCCGTGACGTCCGCGTCCTCGGACCGGACGAGCCCGTCGCCCGCATCGACCGTCGCCGGTCGGCCGTGGGGGCGCTGCGCATCACCGGGTCCACGAGCGTCGCCTGGGAGTCCGTCGACCGCGTCGTCGGCGCCACCACGGTGGACGGCGCCACCGCCGGACGGGCTGTGCAGACGTCCGGCAACCGACCGCTCGTCGGGTACGACGGGCGCGACGTCCTCGTCTCCCTCCGGCACGTCCGCGATCTCCGGCGTGCCCTCGTGATGTGCCGGGGGCAGGAGCGTCTCGTCGTGGCCCTGCAGGACGGCACGACCCTGGCCGTCGACCCCGGCGACGCGGACACCACGGTGATCCTGGCGCTCTCCGTCATCGACGGTGAACTCGAGCTCCGCGCCGAGCCGTTCCCCCGGGCGTCCCACGACGGGGACGTCTTCGCCGCGTTCGGGTTCGTCCTGTCCGCCCCGACAGTCGGAGTCTGATCCGTGCGCCACTTCGCCGCCGTTCCCGACCAGGAACAGCTGTTCCTCCGCCCGCCCGAGGACGTCACCCGGGACAGCGACCAGGACCTCCGCGCGGTGGCCCTCGGTGCGACGCTGTACACGCCGGGGATCCGCCCCGACCTCGTCCGCGACGTCCGCCGGCAGACCGAGCTCGGTGCCGGGTCGATCGTGCTCTGCCTCGAGGACTCCGTCGGCGACGACGACCTGCCGCGCGCCGAGGCGAACGTGGAGGCAGCACTCCGGACCCTGACCGAGGACGCCGACCCGGCCACGCTGCCGCAACTGTTCCTGCGCGTCCGGACACCCGAACACCTCACCCGGCTCGTGGACCGGCTCGGCGACCGTGCGCTCGACGTGCTCAGCGGCATCGTCCTGCCGAAGTTCGAGAACAGCGACGGTGTCGGAGCCCGGTGGTTCGAGGTGCTCGACGCGGCGAACGCCGGGCGCGGGTCCGACCGTCGGTTGCTCGTCATGCCGATCCTGGAGTCGCCGGCGATCATGCACCGCGAGTCCCGGACGGACGCCCTCGCCGACGTGCACGACCTCCTGCTCGCCCGCCGCCGGGACGTGCTCGCCGTGCGCATCGGCGCCACCGACCTGTCGAGCGTGTACGGCCTCCGGCGCCCCTCGCACCTGACCGTGTACGACGTGCAGGTGCTCGCGTCCGTGATCGGCGACGTGGTGAACGTCCTCGGCCGCGCGCGGGACGGCTTCGTCGTCGCCGGGCCGGTGTGGGAGCACTACCCGGACTCCGACCGCGTGTTCCGCACGCAGCTCCGGGCGTCGCCCTTCCAGGAGGCCGGCGACCTGGCGCTCCGCCGGCAGCTGCTCCTCGAGGGGTTCGACGGGCTCCTCCGCGAGGTCACCCTCGACCAGGCGAACGGTCTCACCGGCAAGACCGTCATCCACCCGAGGCACGTGCCGCTCGTGCACGCCATGTCGGTGGTCAGCGACGAGGAGTTCTCCGACGCGTCGGACGTGCTCGCGAACGCCTCGGGCGGGGTCGCCGCGTCGAGGTACGGCAACAAGATGAACGAGATGAAGCCGCACCACGCCTGGGCGGAACGCACGATGCTGCGGGCCCGGGCGTTCGGTGTGACCACCCCGGACGTGACCTACGTCGACCTGCTCGAGCGGAGCCTCCCGTGACCACGACCACGTTGCCGACCCCCGCCGACCTCGGTGTCGAGCTCGTCGACGACCGGACGGCCCCGGGCGACACGACCGTCCCGCTGTCGTCGCTCGTGCGGCTCGCGCTCCGCCGCAACCCGAAGCGGGCGCACCTGCTCGTCTCGACGGTGCTCGCGAAGCACGTCCCGACGGTACCGGCGGTCGCGCTCCTGGCCGGCGAGGCGCTCGGCGCACGCGTGGCCGACGTGCTCGACGGCGGCGCGCGCTTCGACGCCGGCGCCGCGGGCCGCTTCCGCGCGGTGCTCGACGCGCAGGCCTCGGCGGGCGACGCCGCAGCACACGACGCGCTCCACCGGACCGCGACGACGCTGCGGACGGACCTCGCGGCCTCCCGTCCGACCCACCCCGAGGCCCTGGTCCTCGGCTTCGCGGAGACCGCGACCGCGCTCGGCGCCCTGGTCGCCGAGTCGCTCGGCGCCGCGACCCTGCACTCCACCCGGCACGAGCTCCCCGGTGTGGCCGCGGCAGCGGGCTTCGACGAGGCGCACTCGCACGCCACCGCGCACCGGCTGCTCCCGGCGCACGACGACTGGTTGCCGACCGACGGCACGGTCGTCCTCGTCGACGACGAGCTCAGCACGGGTGCGACGGCGCGCGCCACCATCCGCGCCCTGCACGCCCTCGCACCGCAGCGGCAGTGGGTGGTGGCCGCACTCGTCGACCTCCGCTCCGACGCCGACGTCGCCGCGACCGATGCCCTCGCCGTCGAACTCGGGGCCCCCGTGGCCGTGGTCGCGCTCGGTCGCGGGCACGTGACGCTCCCCGCGGACCTCCCCGCGACGGCCGCGGAGCTCGTCGCGGCCCTCGCCACCCCGCTCGACGCACCCGGTCCGCTCGACGCCGACAGCCCGGAGGGCCACGACGTCGCGCCGGACGGCGGCGGGACCGCGGACGGGAGGCCCGTCCCGGACCCGGCACGCGCCTCCCGTCCCGACGCGGTCACCGTGGTGACCGCCGCGCCCACCGCGGTCGACCGGACCGGCACGCCCGCGTCCCGCGTCCGCACCCCGCGCACCGACGTCGAGGGCACCGCCGCCGACCTCGCGACCGTCCTCGGCGAGGCGCCGGGCCGGGTCCTCGTGCTCGGCACCGAGGAGCACATGGCGACCCCGCTCGCGGTGGCCGATGCCCTCCGCCGTCGGACGGGTGCCGACGTCCTGTCCTCCACGAGCACCCGCTCCCCCGTCGCCGTCCTCGACGACCCCGCGTGGCCCATCCGGTCCGGGATCCGCCACCGCTCGCACGACGACACCGTCGACGGTCCCGGTGAGCGCTGTGCGTACAACGTGCGCGGGTTCGACGCGGTCGTCGTGGTGCCGGAGCCGGGCACCGACCCGGCCCGGTTGCAAGGTCCGGACGGGCTGCTCCCGGCCCTCGCCGCCGTGACCCCCCGCGTCGTGCTCGTGACGAGCGCGCTCGCGGACGCCGACGACCGAGCGCAGCGCGACGGTGGGACACCTCCCCGCCCGCTCACCGGGCCGTCCTTCGGCTCCTACGAGCCCGACGACGTCACCTGGCTGCTGCAGGACCTGGCGGACGCCGCCCTCGAGGCGGACACCGCCGACCGGGAGCGTGCGATCCAGCTCGAGGGCGCGAACTACGCCGAGTCGTTGCCGGTCGAGTACGTGCCGACCGAGGCGTACGAGGAGCTGTACCGCGACGCCCTCGACCGCTCGGCCGACCGCATCGCGGAAGCGGTCGGCATCGTCACCGACCTCGTGCTCCGCGACCGGCCGCACGCCGTGCTCGTGTCCCTCGCGCGCGCCGGCACCCCGGTCGGGATCCTCATGCGCCGGTGGGCCGCAGAACAGCGCGGTCTCCGGCTCCAGCACTACACCGCGAGCATCGTCCGCGGGGTCGGCATCGACGAGACCGCGCTCCGCTGGCTCGCGGCGCACCACGACCCGGCGCAGGTCGTCTTCGTCGACGGGTGGACGGGGAAGGGCGCCATCACGCGCGAACTCACGGACGCGCTCGACCGGTTCGCGGCGACCGACGGCGTGCGGTTCGGCGACGAGCTGGCCGTCCTCGCCGACCCGGCCGGGTGCACCCCGCTGCACGGGACCCGTGACGACTACCTCGTGCCCTCCGCGTGTCTCAACTCGACGGTCTCCGGACTCGTGTCCCGGACCGTCTTCAACCGGTCCTGGACGCCCGAGGGGACGCTGCACGGTGCGAAGCAGTACCGCGAGCTCGCCGGCCGTGACCGTTCCCGGTCCTTCGTCGCGACGATCGCCGCCCGGTTCGCGGCGGTCCGCTCCCGGGTGGACGCGGCCGTGGCCGCGGACGGCGGACCGACGACCCGTGCCGTCGACTGGCGCGGCATGCGGACGGTCGAGGCGATCGGCGCCGAGTACGGCATCGAGGACCTGCACCTCGTCAAGCCCGGCGTCGGTGAGACCACCCGCGTCCTGCTCCGGCGGGTGCCGTGGCAGGTGCTCGTGCGCGATCCCGACGACGTCGACATCGCGCACGTCGTCGCCCTCGCCCGGGAGCGCGGCGTCCCGGTCGTGACCCGGCCCGACCTCTCCTACAGCTGCGTCGGGCTCATCCACCCGCTCGGCAGCCGCGTGACCGGGTCCGCCGCCACGACCACTGGAGCCGACGCATGACCGCCCTCGTCGGGTTCGACCTCGACCGCACCGTGGTCTACTCGTCCGCCGCGCTGATGCTCGGCGGCCCGGACGAAGCTGCGCCCTCCCTCGTCGTCACCGAGGTGTACCAGGGCCTGCCGCTGTCCTTCATGACCCGCGCGGCGGAGCGTGCCCTGGCTGACCTCGCCGCAGCCGCCGTCGTCGTGCCGGTGACCACCCGGACGGTCGCACAGTACCGGCGGATCCGCCTGCCGCTGCCGCCCACGGGCTGGGCGGTGACCACGAACGGTGCGGTCGTCCTGCACGACGGGGAGCCGGACCCCGCGTGGACCGAGACGCTCCGCGAGGAGATGGCAGCGACGTCGGCGCCGCTGCCGGAGGTCGAGCAGCGCTTCGCGACCGATCTGCCGGCCGGGGCGGTCCTCCGTACCCGTCGCGCCGAGGACCTGTTCGTGTACGCCATCGTCGAGCGCTCGGAGCTGCCGGACGCGGCGGTCGAGTCGTTCGCCGGTGACCTCGCCGAGCTGGGCTGGCGGGTGTCGGTGCAGGGCCGGAAGCTCTACGCGGTCCCGGCGCCGATCCGGAAGGAACGAGCCCTGGCCGCCGTCGCCGAGCGGATCGGTGCGACCCGGACCGTCGCCGCCGGGGATTCGCTCCTCGACCGGGAGATGCTCGCCTGGGCGGACGTCGCGATCCGCCCCGCACACGGCGAACTGCACGCCGTCGGTTGGTCGGCGCCGAACCTCGTCGTCACCGCGGCGCAGGGCGTGCTCGCGGGCGAGGAGCTCATCGGGCTCGCGGCTGCGGCGGTGGCGGACGTGCCGGCGTCCGTCTGAGGCCGCGTCCGTCCGCGTCCGCCTCTGCTGCGTCAGCCCCTGCTGCGTCCGCCTCTGCTGCGTCAGCCCCCGGACGACGAACGGGCGGCCCTCCCTGAGGAGGACCGCCCGTCCGGCGCTGGGAGGCTGCTTACTTGCTGAAGCCCTTGAAGCGCTGGTTGAACTTCTCGACGCGGCCGGCCGAGTCGAGGATGCGCTGCTTGCCCGTGTAGAACGGGTGCGAGGCGGACGAGATCTCGACGTCGATGACCGGGTAGGTCGCACCGTCGAGCTCGATGGTCTTGTCGCTGTTCGCGGTCGAACGCGTCAGGAACGTCTCACCGGAAGCCAGGTCACGGAAGACGATGGCGCGGTACTCGGGGTGGGTGTCGGTCTTCATGGGGATTCCTCGGTGGATCGCGATGACGGAAGATGGGAAGTCGTTGGCGGACGCCAGCCGTCCACGTTACCAGAACGCGGGACGGATCGGGAGCGCCGCCGTCGGGTGTGTCAGACCGCGCGGGCGGTCCAGCGCCCGGCGTCCTTCGAGACGGTGAGCTCGACGCCGAACGCGGTGGTCAGCGTGTCGGCGGTCAGGACCTCGTCGATCGGGCCCGCGGCCTGCACGTGACCGTCCGACAGGACCAGGGCGTGCGTGAAGCCCGCCGGGATCTCCTCGACGTGGTGGGTCACGATGACGATCGCCGGCGAGTCCTCGCTCTGCGCGTAGCCGCCGAGGGTGCGCACCAGGCTCTCGCGGGCCCCGAGGTCGAGCGAGGCGGCCGGCTCGTCGAGGAACAGCACCTCGGGGTCGGTCATCACGGCGCGGGCGATCTGGACCCGCTTCTGCTCGCCGTCGCTCAGCTCGCCGAAGGTCCGGTCGGTGAAGGCGCCGAGGCCCCACTCCTCGAGCACGCGCTGCGCACGACGGACGTCGAGCTCCTCGTACTCCTCGTTCCAGCGGCCCGTGACCGAGTACGCGGCGGTGAGCACGACGTCGATGACCTTCTCGGTCACCGGGATCCGGCGCGCCAGGGCGGTCGACGCGAAGCCGATCCGCGGGCGGAGGTCGAACAGGTCGGCGCCGCCGAGCTCGGTGCCGAGGACCTCGACGTCACCCGACGTCGGGAAGGTCTGCGCGCCGGCGACCTGCAGCAGCGTGGTCTTGCCGGCACCGTTCGCACCGAGCACCACCCAGCGCTCGTCGTCCCGCACCTCCCACGAGATCCCGTCGAGGATGGTGGCCCCGTTGCGGACCACGGAGACGTCTGACAAGCGCACGACCGAGGGCATGCACCCAGCCTACGCGAGCGGGCTCCGCTCCCCCGTCAGCGCCGCGCTCGACGGGCAGGAGCCGCGACGGACGGGAGGCCCGGTGCCGGTCACGGGGACCGGCACCGGGCCTCCAGGCCGGCGCGTCAGCGCCCGGCGAGGACCTGGTCGTAGACCGCGCGCGTCTTCGTGGCGATGGCGCCCCAGGTGAACTCGCTCTCGACCCGCAGGCGACCGGCGCGGCCCATGAGCTTCGCGAGCCCGAGGTCGCCGAGTACTTCATTGAGGGTCGCGGCGAGGTCCGCGACGTACCGATCCGGGTCGGTCGGGGTGCCGGTGCCGTCGGTCGCCTGGTCGATCGGCACGATCCGACCGGTCAGCCCGTCGGCGACGACCTCGGGGATCCCGCCGGTCTTCGTGCCGACGACGGGGATGCCGCACGCCATGGCCTCGAGGTTGACGATCCCGAGCGGTTCGTAGATCGACGGGCAGACGAACACCGTCGCGCTCGACAGCACGTGCACGATCTCGCGGTGCTCGAGCATCCGGTCGATCCAGACGACGCCGCTGCGACGGGTCCGGAGGTCCTCGACGAGTCCGGTGACCTCGGCGAGGATCTCGGGTGTGTCGGGCGCGCCGGCACAGAGCACGACCTGGACGTCCTCGGGCAGCGAGGCCACCGCGCGGAGCAGGTACGGCAGGCCCTTCTGCCGGGTGATGCGGCCGACGAAGACGACGCTCGGGCGGTCCGGGTCGATGCCGAGCGCGCGGACGGCGTCGTCGTCGCGTTCGGGCTTCCAGTCGTCGATGTCGATGCCGTTGTAGACGACCTTGACGCGGTCCGGGTCGATCGACGGGTACGAGCGGAGGATGTCCGCGCGCATCGCCTTCGACACCGCGACGACGCCGTCGGCGTTCGTGAACGCCTCGCGCTCCATCCAGCTCGACAGGCGGTAGCCGCCGCCGAGCTGCTCGGCCTTCCACGGGCGGAGCGGCTCCAGGCTGTGCGCGGTCACGACGTGCGGGATGCCGTGCGTCAACTGCGCCAACCGGCCCGCGGAGTTCGCGTACCAGGTGTGGGAGTGCACGAGGTCGGCACCCTCGACGTCCGCCGCGATCTGCACGTCGGTGCCGAGCGCCTGGAGCGCGCCGTTCGCCTGTTCGAGGCCGGCGGGGGTGCGGTACGCCCACACGCCCTCCTCGTCGCGGAACCCGCCGAACGCCCGGACACGGACGTCGGTGTCCGTCCCGGACCGCAGCGCCGCGGTCAGCTGGGCAACGTGGACACCGGCTCCGCCGTACACCTCTGGCGGATACTCCCTGGTCAGTAGATCGACTCGCACGCGTTCACGGTAACGGTTTCCCAGTGCTGACGCCTACTGTGAACGACATGGCAACGAAGAAGGTATTCGGCATCGTCCTCGCCGGCGGCGAGGGCAAACGACTCATGCCGCTCACCGCGGACCGTGCGAAGCCGGCCGTGCCGTTCGGTGGGAACTTCCGCCTCGTGGACTTCGCGCTGTCGAACCTGGTCAACTCCGGGCTCCAGCGCATCGTCGTCCTGACGCAGTACAAGTCGCACTCACTGGACCGGCACGTCTCGCAGACCTGGCGCATGGAGGGGCTGCTCGGCTCCTACGTGGCCTCGGTCCCCGCGCAGCAGCGGCTCGGCAAGCGCTGGTTCGCCGGCTCGGCCGACGCGATCCTGCAGTCCCTCAACCTGATGCGCGACGAGCGGCCCGACATCGTCGTCGTGGTCGGCGCCGACCACGTGTACCGGATGGACTTCTCACAGATGGTGGAGGCCCACATCGCCTCCGGTCGCAGCGCCACCGTCGCCGCGATCCGGCAGCCGATCGAGCTCGCCGACCAGTTCGGCGTCATCAAGGTCGACGACGCGGACCCGACCCGCATCGAGGCCTTCCTCGAGAAGCCGAAGGACGCCACCGGCCTGCCGGACTCCCCGGGCGAGGTGCTCGCGTCGATGGGCAACTACGTCTTCGACGCCGACGCCCTCGTCGACGCGGTCCTGCGGGACGGCCAGATCGAGACGTCGAACCACGACATGGGTGGCGACATCATCCCGGACTTCGTCGCGCGCGGCGACGCCGGCGTCTACGACCTGCAGCGCAACGAGGTGCCCGGGTCGAACGATCGCGACAAGTACTACTGGCGGGACGTGGGCACGATCGACTCGTTCTTCGACGCGCACATGGACCTCATCGCACCCGTGCCCGTCTTCAACCTGTACAACCAGGACTGGCCGATCTTCAACCAGCAGACGAACCTGCCCCCGGCCAAGTTCGTGCGCGACGCGAACGGCAACACCGGCGCGACGGTCGACTCGATCGTCTCCCTCGGGTGCCTGCTCTCCGGCGCCCAGGTCGAACGCAGCGTCATCGGCCCGTGGGCGACCATCGACTCGCAGGCGCGGGTCCTCGACTCGATCGTCTTCGAACGGGCGACCATCGGGGCGGGTGCCGTGGTGAACCGCGCGATCCTCGACAAGGACGTCGTCCTCGCCCCCGGTGCCTCGGTCGGTCTCGACCGCGAGGCCGACGAGGCCCGCGGGTTTACCGTGACCGACTCCGGGATCACCGTCGTCGGCAAGGGCGTCCGCGTCGAGGCCTGAGCCACCGTCCGACCCGACGAGGACCCCGTCGCCCGCTCCGGGTGGCGGGGTCCTCGTCGTCGGCCGTGACGCCGGCCACCGTCACACGACCGGGCGTCCCGGTAGCGTGGTCGGGTGCCGCGCTTCCTCGTCGTCCTCGATGCCGACTCCACCCTGCTCGAGGACGAGGTCATCGAACTCCTCGCCGACGCCGCCGGGACCCGGCCACGTGTCCAGGCTGTCACGGAGCGGGCCATGCGCGGCGAGATCGACTTCGCGGCGAGCCTCCGGGAGCGGGTCGCGACGCTGGCGGGCCTCCCGGTCGGGGTGTTCGCCGAGGCGCAGCAGGCCGTCCGGGTCACGGACGGTGCGCGCGAGCTCGTCGAGGGCGTCCACGCCGCCGGTGGGACGGTCGGCGTCGTGTCGGGCGGGTTCCACGAGGTCCTCGACCCGTTCGCCGACGCACTCGGGCTGGACCACTGCCGGGCGAACCGCCTCGAGGTGCGCGACGGCGTGCTGACCGGCCAGGTGCTCGGGGCCGTCGTCGACGCACGGGCGAAGGCGGACTCGCTGCTCGCCTGGGGCGCGGCGGACGGGGTCGACCCGGCACGCACGGTGGCGGTGGGCGACGGCGCGAACGACCTCGGGATGATGGCCGTCGCGGGGCTCGCCGTCGCGTTCGACGCGAAGCCCCGGGTCCGCGCCGAGGCCGACGTGGCCGTGGTCGACCGCGACCTGTCAGTCGTCCTCGCGGCGCTCGGCCTGCGCGGCTGAGGCCAGCCACCGGGGCGTCGCCGCGCGGCGCGCTGCCTGCGCCGACCACCGGTCAGCCGGACGGGCGGCCACAGGCGCTGCCCGGGACGGACCCGGAGCCGCAGCCAGGGACGGCCCCGGAGGCGCAGCCCGTCAGTGGCCCATGCCGAGGCCGCCGTCGACCGGGATGACCGCGCCCGAGATGTAGCCGGCACCGTCGCCGGCCAGGAACAGCGTCGCGTCCGCGACGTCGTCCACGCTGCCGTAGCGCGCGGCCGGGATCGCCTTCTTGAACTCGGCCTGCAGCTCCTCCGAGAGGGCAGCGGTCATGTCCGTCTGGATGAACCCGGGAGCGACGACGTTCGCGGTGATGCCGCGTGACCCGAGCTCGCGCGTGATCGAACGGGCCATGCCGACCAGGGCGGCCTTCGACGACGCGTAGTTGACCTGCCCGATCTGACCGTAGGCGCCGACGACGCTCGACATGAGGACGATCCGGCCGAACTTCGCCTTCATCATCCCCTTCGTCGCGCGCTTGACCACGCGGAAGGTCCCGGTGAGGTTCGTGTCGACCACGCTCGTGAAGTCCTCCTCCGACATGCGGAGCAGGAGCTGGTCGTTCGTGATGCCGGCGTTCGCGACGAGCACCTCGACCGGGCCGAGCGCGGCCTCGACCTCGGTGAAGGCACGGTCGACCGATGCGGTGTCGGTGATGTCCGCCTGCACGGTGAGCGCACCCTCGGGGCCGCCCTGGCCGTTCCGCGACGTGACCGCGACGCGGTGCCCCGCGGCGACGAACCGGACCGCGAGCGCGTGGCCGATGCCGCGGTTGCCGCCGGTGATGAGGACGGTACGGGGGGTGGTCATGGGCGCTCCGTTCGCTGGTGGTCGATGGCGGTCGCGGACGCCGGGCCCGGACACGCCCGCACGAGCCTAGCGGTGCGCTCCGGGCGAACGGCCGGTCCCCGCACGGGCCCGCCGTTGTCGTACCCCGGGCGTAAACTGGAGGCCGGCAGACGGAGACCCCACCGCATGAACCGCAAGACGCAGAGCACGCAGCGCATCCAGCTCCAGCGCACGACCCCGGAGCACGTCACCGCGCGCCCGACGGCCGCGCAGAACGTCACGACCCTCCCCGACAACCCGGAGATCGACCGCGCCCACCGGCTCTCCCGCTACGTCTGGCAGATGGCGTTCCGCGTCGTCTGCTTCGTGGCGGCGGTGCTCATCTGGAGCGCCTGGCACAGCTGGATCGCGGTCGTGCCCATCGTCGCGGCAGCGATCGTGCCCTGGGTGGCCGTCGTCCTCGCGAACGCGGGCAACCGGACCGGCGGCGACGTCGTCCGCCCCGGCGGCGCCGTCGAGCTGTACGCCGCCGACACCCGCCTCCGCGACGAGCAGGAAGAAGCCCGCGCCCAGGCGTACCGCTCCGAGCAGGAGCGGCTCCGCGACGCCGCGCAGCGCGCGCAGGAGGACTGGCAGCGCAACGGCGACCGGTCGCGGGTGTGGCCGACGCGCAACGGCGGCCGCCGCTGATGGGAGCGACGTTCGACCTGTTCACCGAGCCCGGGGCGACGCCGGTCTGTTCGCGGGCCGGGTGCTCGTCGACGGCGGCCTGGCGTGTGAACTGGCGCAACCCGCGCATCCACGCGGCCGACCGCGTGAAGATCTGGGCGGCGTGTGACGAACACCGCGGCTTCCTCGCGGACTACCTCCGGTCCCGGTCCTTCCCCGTGCGGGTGACCGGCATCGACGAGGACGTGGACGACCTCGACGACTCCGCGGCCCGCGCCGCGGGTGACGGGCGATGACGGACGGCTTCGACCCCGGATCCCGGTATGGTCGCCGCCACGCAGAGCGGCTCCGCCGGGCCGCCGCGCGTCCCGCCGCGGACACGGACGACCACAGCGACGGCACCGGGAGACCGGGCGAGCCGTTCGTCGGGTGGCGCTTCGTCCGGAGCCGCCGGTGGCTCGGGTACTTCGCGATCGCCGTCGCCTTCGCGGTCGTGTGCGCCCTGTTCGGCATGTGGCAGTGGGACCGTCGGAACGAGGCGGTCCGACAGAACGCCCAGATCGCCGCGAACTACGACCACGCTCCGGTCCCCCTCGAGGACGTCCTCCCCCGCGCCGACACGTGGCGCGAGGACCTCACCTGGCTCCGGGTCAGCGTCACCGGCCGGTACGACACCGACCACCAGATGCTCGTCCGGAACCGGGTGCACAACGGTCAGCCCGGGTTCGAGGTGCTCACCCCGCTCGTCACCGTCGACGGCCGGGCGTTCGTCGTGGACCGCGGCTGGGTGCCGACGGGGAACCGCCAGGACAGCCCGGACAACGTCCCCGCCCCGCCGAGCGGGACCGTGAGCGTCGTCGTGCGGTTGCAGGAGTCCGAGCCACGCATCCCCGGCCGCAGCGACCCGGCGGGCTCCGACCAGGTGCAGTCGGTCACGCTCGCCGACGTCGCGGACAAGGCGGGACACCCCATCTGGACCGGTGCCTACGGGCAGCTCGACAGCGAGTCCCCGGCGCCGACCGAGGCCCGACCGCTCGGGTGGGAACGCCCGAGCGCCGACACCGGCCTGCACTTCAGCTACTTCATCCAGTGGTTCCTGTTCGCGGTCGGGGGGTTCGGCTTCCTCGGCTACGTCATGCTGCAGGAGTACCGGAACCTCAACCAGGACGACCCCGAGGAGCGGGAACGCGCGCTCGACCGGCAGCGTCGCAAGGAGACGAAGCCGAAGTCGGACGCCGAGATCGAGGACGAGCTCCTCGAGTCGCGGCGCTGAGCCGGCCGGTCAGCACACGGCCGGCGTCCGCCGCGGCGCTACGCGAGCTCGATGAGCTCCGCGTACTCCTTGTTCCAGTGGTCCTCGGTGCCGTCCGGGAGCAGCAGGACACGCTCCGGGTTGAGCGCCTCCACCGCGCCGGCGTCGTGCGACACGAGGACGACGGCGCCCTCGAAGCCGGCCAGGGCGCCCAGGATCTCCTCGCGCGACGCCGGGTCGAGGTTGTTCGTCGGCTCGTCGAGCAGCAGCACGTTCGCGCCCGAGACCACGATCATCGCGAGCGACAGGCGGGTCTTCTCGCCGCCGGAGAGCACGCCGGCCTTCTTGTAGCCGTCGTCACCCGTGAACAGGAACGAGCCGAGCACCCGACGGGCCTCGGTCTCGTTGAGGTCGGTCGACGCGGAGACCATGTTCTCGATCACCGTGCGGTTGACGTCGATGTTCTCGTGCTCCTGGGCGTAGTAGCCGATGCGCAGGCCGTGGCCGGGCTGGATCTGCCCCGTGTCCGGCTGGTCCGCGCCGGCCAGGATGCGCAGGAGGGTGGTCTTGCCGGCGCCGTTGAAGCCCAGGATGACCACGCGCGAACCGCGGTCGATCGCCAGGTCGACACCCGCGAAGATCTCCAGCGACCCGTAGGACTTCGACAGCCCCTCGGCCATGAGCGGCGTCCGGCCGCACGGAGCCGGCGTGGGGAACCGGATCTTGGCCACCCGATCTGCGACACGCTCGTCCTCGAGACCAGCGAGCAGCTTCTCGGCACGAGCGACCATCTGGTGCGCTGCCGCCGCCTTCGACGCCTTCGCACCGAAGCGGGCGGCCTGGTCCTTGAGCGTCGCTGCCTTCTTCTCGGCACCGGCGCGCTCCTTGCGGCGACGCTCCTCGTCGGCGACGCGCTGCCGCTGGTACAGCTTCCAGCCCATGTTGTAGATGTCGATGGTCTGGCGGTTGGCGTCCAGGTAGAACACGCGGTTGACGACCTCTTCGACGAGCTCGACGTCGTGCGAGATGACGATGACGCCGCCGGGGTAGGTCTTGAGGTGCTCACGCAGCCAGACGACCGAGTCCGCGTCGAGGTGGTTGGTCGGCTCGTCGAGGATCATCGTGTCCGCGTCGGAGAACAGGATGCGCGCGAGCTCGATGCGGCGGCGCTGCCCACCGGACAGCGTCTTCAGCTGCTGGTCGAGGATGCGGTCCGGCAGCTTCAGGTTCGAGGCGATCGACGCCGCTTCCGCCTCGGCTGCGTACCCGCCCAGGGCGTTGAACTCGTCGTCGAGTCGCGAGTAGCGCTTCATCGCCTTCTCGGCGACCGCTGCGTCCTCACTGGCCATGTCGATCGTCGCCTTGCGGATCCCGTCGACGAGCTCGCCGAGACCGCGGGCATCGAGGATGCGCTTCCGCGCCGTGTCCTCCGGGTTGCCGGACCGAGGATCCTGCGGCAGGTAGCCGATCTCGCCGGAGCGGTCGATCTTGCCGTCGGTCGGGGCGGTCTCCCCCGCCAGCGCCTTGGTCATCGTGGTCTTGCCGGCGCCGTTGCGGCCGACGAGGCCGATCTTGTCCCCCCGCTCGACGCGGAAGGACACGTTCTCCATCAGGAGGCGAGCCCCGACGCGGATCTCGAGGTCGTGCACGGCAAGCACAGAGGTCGTCCAATCACTTGGTGGATGTGCACAACGGTGTGTGCGGGAGGTGCACCGCTACGCTGACGGGACCGATGGTCCGAAACGGACCAGCAGTCCATTCTAGGAGAATCCATGACGAACGCCACCGGGTTCGCTCCCCGCGCAGTCCTCGCCGACCGTCTGCGCACGCACGGCCTCGCCACCGACGCCGCGCTCGTCGCGGGCGGCGCGCTGTTCACCGCCGCGCTCGCGCAGGTCGAGGTGCCGATGTGGCCGGTCCCCGTCACGGGGCAGACCCTGGCCGTCGTCCTCGTCGGTGCGACCCTCGGAGCCCGCCGCGGTGTACTCTCGATGCTCGTCTACGCGATCGCCGGGCTCGCCGGTGCGCCGTTCTTCGCCGACGCCCAGGGCGGCCTGCAGGCCCTCTCCCTGCCGAGCTTCGGCTACGTCATCGGCTTCATCCCCGCGGCCGGCCTCATCGGGTGGCTCGCGCGCCGCAACTGGGACCGCGGGGTCGGTCGCGCCGCGGCGGCCATGCTGCTCGCGAGTGCGGTCCCCTTCGTCACCGGCCTGCCCTACCTCGCGGTGGCCCTCGGCGCCCTCGGTGCTCCGAACGACCTGCAGTCCGTCCTCGCGGCGGGTCTCTACCCCTTCATCGTCGGCGGCATCGCGAAGGCGCTCATCGCCGCTGGCCTGCTGCCCCTCGCCTGGAAGGCGCTCGGCCGCCGCTGATCGCGCTCCGGACCACGTCCGGACAGGAGGCCCGGTACCAGTCGGTACCGGGCCTCCTGTCGTGCGTGCTGGTCGGCTAGATCGAGAAGCCGAGCGCGCGCATCATCTCGCGACCGTCGTCGGTGATCCGCTCCGGACCCCACGGCGGCATCCAGACCCAGTTGATCCGGAACGCGTCGACGATGCCGTCGAGGGCGTTGGCCGTGTCGTTCTCGATGACGTCGGTCAACGGGCACCCCGCACTCGTCAGCGTCATGCTGATGATGAGGGCGCTCGCTTCGTCGTCCCAGGCGAGGTCGTAGATGAGCCCGAGGTCGACGATGTTCACGCCGAGCTCCGGGTCCTGGACCTCCTTCAGGCCCTCGACGACCTCGTCGAACTTCTCGGGGGCGAGTGTCGTGATCATCGTCACTCCGCCGTGGCCGCAGCGGCCTGCACGTAGCGGTCGTAGCCCTCGTTCTCGAGACGCTCGGCCAGCTCCGGACCGCCCTGCTCCGCGACCTTGCCCGCGACGAACACGTGCACGAAGTCCGGCGTGATGTAGCGGAGGATGCGCGTGTAGTGGGTGATGAGCAGCACGCCGAGCCCGGTCGCGGCCTTGGCGCGGTTGACGCCCTCCGACACGATCTTCAGGGCATCGACGTCGAGGCCGGAGTCGGTCTCGTCGAGCACGGCGAACTTCGGCTTGAGGAGTTCGAGCTGCATGATCTCGTGACGCTTCTTCTCACCACCGGAGAAGCCCTCGTTGACGTTGCGCTCCGCGAAGGACGGGTCCATCTTGAGGTCGGCCATCGACGAGCGGAGGTCCTTGACCCATCCGCGGAGCGCGGGCGCCTCGCCGTCGATCGCGGTCTTCGCCGTGCGGAGGAAGTTCGACACCGTGACGCCGGGGATCTCCACCGGGTACTGCATGGCGAGGAACATGCCCGCTCGCGCGCGCTCGTCGACGCTCATCGCGAGGACGTCCTGCCCGTCGAGCGTGATCGATCCACCGGTCACGTGGTAGCGCGGGTGCCCGGCGATCGTGTAGGCGAGGGTCGACTTGCCGGAGCCGTTCGGACCCATGATCGCGTGGATCTCGCCCTCGTTGATCGTCAGGTCGACGCCCTTGAGGATCTCCTTGGTGCCCTGGTCGGTGTCGATCGAGACCTGCAGGTCGCGGATTTCGAGAGTGGACATTGCGTTCCTTCGGTCGTGGCTGTGGTGCGGCGTCAGCCGCGGAAGAAGTGGACGGGTCAGTCGACCGGGACCGGGTCGTGGACGTCGACGTAGACGTCGCCGTCCCGGACCTCGACCCGGAAGACCGGGACCGGCTCGTACGCCGGGAAGTTCTTCGGCTTGCCGGTCGTCAGGGAGAACTGCGAGCCGTGCGCCCAGCACTCGAGCGAGTCGTCCTCGACGAAGCCCTCGGACAGCGAGATCTCCCCGTGGGTGCAGGTGTCGCCGATGGCGTGCACGGTCCCAGCGGAGTCCTTGACGATCGCGACCGCCGTGCCGTCGACGACGACCCGCATGGGGCTGTCGACGGCGATGTCGCCCTCGGCGCAGACCTTCTCGGCCATCAGGCGTCGGCCCCGGTCGTCCCGGCACCGGTCGACTCGGCGCCGACCAGGTCCGCGGCAGGCCCGGCGAGGACCGTCCGGCCCTCGGCGAGCTCCTGCTCGACCGCGGCGACCAGACGTTCCTCGAGCGCGGGCGCGCCGATCTTCTGGATGACCTCGACGAGGAAGCCGAGGACGACGAGACGCCGTGCCTCCTCCTCGGGGATGCCGCGGGCCTGCAGGTAGAAGAGCTGCTCGTCGTCGAAGCGGCCGGTGGCGCTGGCGTGCCCGGCACCCTCGATGTCCCCGGTCTCGATCTCGAGGTTCGGGATGCTGTCCGCGCGCGTGCCGTCGGTGAGCACGAGGTTCCGGTTCTGCTCGTACGAGTCGGTGCCCGGAGCGGTCCGCCCGATCAAGACGTCCCCGATCCACACCGTGTGCGCGCCGGCGCCCTGCAACGCACCCTTGTAGTTGACGCGGCTGCGGGTGTTCGGTGCGTCGTGGTCGACGTACACCTGCTGCTCGATGTACTGCCCGGCGTCCGCGAAGTACACCCCGTACATCTCCGCGTCGGCGCCCTGCGCGCCGAGGTGCGTCGACGGGTTGACGCGGACGACGTCGCCGCCGAGCGAGACCACCACGTGCTTGAGGAACGCATCGCGGCCGACCTCGGCGAAGTGGGTCGACACGTGCACGGCGTCGTCGTCCCAGTCCTGCACGGTGACGACGGTCAGTCGTGCGCCGTCCCGGACCACGATCTCGAGGTTCTCGCTGAGGAGCGCGGACCCACGGTTGTCGATCACGACGATGCCCTCGGCGTGCTGCTCGGCCGTGATCACGGTGTGCGCGGCACGCGCGTGCGTCCCGAAGTCCGACCGCGTCACGGTCATGGACTCGTGTTCGCCGGTCGCCTTCACGGTGATCGCGAGGACGGCGTCACGGGCGCTCCAGGCAGCGGCGGCCGCCCGGTCCTCCGGCAGTCCGGCACCACCGACGCGCGGGTCGTCGCTGCGACCCCATTCGACGTCGGCGCCGGCGGACTGGGTCGCGAGGAAGGGGTACGCCGAGCCGTCCAGCGTGCCCTCGAGGAGCGGCCGGATCTTGTCGAGCGGCGCGAACTTCCAGTTGACCTCTCGGCCGGTCACGGCGGGGAAGGCACCGACGTCGCCCGAGCGGAACCGCTCGGAACGCGTCTGCACCGGGACCTTGGTGTCCCAGCCGCCGTCGGAGTGCGCCCGGGCGCCGTGCTGGTCCGTACCGCCCGACGTGAGCGTGCTCGCGGGCTCCGTCGGCTGGTCGATGTGGGGAGGAGGGGTGGAGCTGGACATCTAGCCGACGGATCCTTCCATGCTCATCTCGATGAGCTTGTTGAGTTCGAGTGCGTACTCCATCGGGAGCTCGCGAGCGATCGGCTCGATGAACCCGCGCACGATCATCGCCATGGCCTCGTCCTCGGGCATGCCACGCGACATGAGGTAGAACAGCTGCTCCTCGCTGACGCGGGAGACCGTGGCCTCGTGTCCGAGCTGCACGTCGTCCACGCGGATGTCGATCGCCGGGTACGTGTCGCTGCGCGAGACCGTGTCCACGAGCAGCGCGTCACAGCGGACGGTGTTCGCCGAGTGGTGCGCCGCAGGGTCCACGCGGACCTCGCCGCGGTACCCGGCACGACCGCCACCACGGGCGATCGACTTCGAGACGATCGACGACGTCGTGTACGGCGCCATGTGGATCATCTTCGCGCCGGCGTCCTGGTGCTGACCCGGGCCCGCGAAGGCGACCGAGAGGGTCTCGCCCTTGGCGTGCTCGCCGGCCAGGTAGATCGACGGGTACTTCATCGTCACCTTCGAGCCGATGTTGCCGTCGATCCACTCCATCGTGGCGCCCTCGTGCGCGATCGCACGCTTCGTGACGAGGTTGTAGACGTTGTTCGACCAGTTCTGGATCGTCGTGTAACGCACGCGTGCGTTCTTCTTCACGATGATCTCGACGACGGCCGAGTGCAGGGAGTCCGACTTGTAGATCGGGGCGGTGCAGCCCTCGATGTAGTGGATGTAGGAGTCCTCGTCCGCGATGATCAGCGTCCGCTCGAACTGGCCCATGTTCTCCGTGTTGATGCGGAAGTAGGCCTGCAGCGGGATCTCGACGTGGACGCCCTTCGGGACGTAGACGAACGAGCCACCCGACCAGACGGCCGTGTTCAGCGCGGCGAACTTGTTGTCGCCGGACGGGATCACGGTGCCGAAGTACTCCTGGAACAGCTCCGGGTGCTCGCGCAGCGCCGTGTCGGTGTCCATGAAGATGACACCCTGCTGCTCCAGGTCCTCGCGGATCTGGTGGTAGACGACCTCGGACTCGTACTGCGCGGCGACGCCGGCGACGAGACGCTGACGCTCGGCCTCCGGGATGCCCAGACGCTCGTAGGTCGTCCGGATGTCCTCGGGGAGGTCCTCCCACGACTCGGCCTGGTTCTCCGTCGACTTCACGAAGTACTTGATGTTGTCGAAGTCGATGTCGGACAGGTCCGCACCCCAGGAGGGCATCGGCTTGCGGTCGAAGATCTTCAGCGCCTTGAGGCGGTTCGCCCGCATCCACTCCGGTTCGCCCTTGCGCTCGGAGATGTCGGTGACGACCTCGTCCGAGAGCCCGCGGCGGGCGGAGGCGCCGGCCGCGTCGGAGTCGGCCCAGCCGAATTCGTACTGGCCGAGCCCTTCGAGTTCTGGACGGTCGATGAGCACGTCGGACATGGTCTCCTCGTTTCCTTCTCGCAACAGCGTCTCCGGTACAACCCGGTGGTGTCGGACACCATTCCACCGCGGACCGCCGACACGACGGACCGAGTGTTGCTGCCTCGCAACGTCGATGCTTCCACGCAGTCCTGGCATCGAGCGGCGATCTCGGCCCTTTCGGAGCCGGCGCCTGCCTAGACTTGACTGCTGCTGAACCCTCGAATCCTACAGGTCCAGGGCCCGGAACAACAGGAAGGCACCACCCTCGTGACTCGCGTCGCACCGTCCGTCGAGCAGGACACCCCGACCTCGACCCGCTGGTGGTCGCTCCCCCGGGCCGTGGACCGCCGCGTCGTCGTCCTCGCCTGGGCCTCGTTCGTCGTCGAGGTCGTCCTCATCGGCACGGGCGGACTCGTCCGGCTGACGGCGTCCGGTCTCGGGTGCCCCACCTGGCCGAAGTGCACGACGGACTCCCTCGTCTCGACGCCGGAGATGGGCATCCACGGGGTCATCGAGTTCGGCAACCGTCTGCTGACCTTCGTGCTCGTCATCGTCGCGATCGCGATGTTCCTGGCCGTCGTCCGCATGCGCAAGACCCGGCCGGAACTGTTCTGGCTGGCGTTCGCCCAGGGCGCAGCGATCCCGGTCCAGGCCGTGATCGGCGGCGTGTCGGTCATCACGAACCTCAACCCGTACGTGGTCGGGCTGCACTTCGTCGTCTCCGCGGTGCTCACGAGCGTCACCGCCGCACTGGTCTACCGATCGGTCAACGGCCCGCGGGTGCGCGACCGGATCGTCCCCTCGTGGTACTCCGGCGTCGTCCGAGGTGCGGTGCTCGCCGTCGCCGTGACGGTCCTCGTCGGGATCCTCACGACCGGCAGCGGACCGCACGCCGGGGCGAGCGAGCGCGTCGACGGCGGCGCCCTGCACCGGACCGGCTTCGACACCGAGCTCCTGCAGCACCTCCACGCGATCCCCGCCTACGTCACGTTCGCGCTCACCCTCGTCCTGGTCATCGGTGCGGTGCGGCTGCGGATGTCGAGCCGAGCTCCGCTCCTGCTCCTCGTCGTCGAGTTCGTCCAGATCGCCGTCGGGCTCACCCAGGCGAAGACCGGGCTCCCGGTCGGGTTGGTCGGCGCCCACATGGTGCTCGCCGGGCTGCTCGTGGCGGCGATGACCGCCGTGGTGCTCTCGACGCGGTCGAGTGCCGGACGGCAGGCCGTCCGCGCCTGACGGTCGGCGCTTGAAGGTCGGCGCCGGGCAGGACGTCCTCCGCGGGACGATCCCAGCGCCCCGAGCCGGACGGGAGGCCCGTACCGGTGTCAGCGACCGCTCCCGTCCCGAGTCGGGTGGCGGCGTCGGCGCGCAGCGCCCGTCCCGAGCCGGACCGACGGCACCCTCGAACCCACCCGCGCCTGCCGTCCTGAGCCGGACCGCTGACACGCTCCGGACCGACCCGTGTGTCCCGGCCCGAGCCGGACGGGTGGCGTGCTCCTGCCTGGCCCGTGCCTCCCGTCCTGAGCGGGACGGTCGTGATCCCGGCCGTCGCGTGCCTCCTGTCCGCACCCTGACGGAAGCCGGACGCGGGCCGACCCGCGGGTCCGGACCGAGCCTGGCCGGGCCGGACCGAGCCGGGATGGACGGACCGCGTGCGAACCGGCCGCACCCCCTGGCCCCGCAGACCCGGACCGCGCCACCGTCTCCCTCGTGGAGAGCAGCACGGACCTGCGTGCAGCTCGCGGGTCCTTCCCCCGCCCCGCCGGCGCCGGTCCACGACGACGGCCCCGGTCTCCGAGGAGACCGGGGCCGTCGTGACGCGCCTCAGATCGTGAAGGTGAAGACCTGCGGCAGCAGCGGGTCGATGCCCACGGCGATGAAGAGCAAGGTCAGGTAGGTGATCGAGCTGCGGAACACGCGCATCGGCTGCACCTGCTCCATGTGCTGGATCGCCCGGTTGTACAGCAGGTGCGACTCGACGACGAACCAGATGCCGGCCGCGAGGGCGACCACGGTGTACAGCGGGCCCATGGCCGCCACGGGGACGAGCAGCAGCGAGCAGACCAGCGTCGCCCACGCGTACAGCACGACCTGGAGCCCGACGACCGTGCGGCCGCGGACGACGGCGAGCATCGGGACGTCGGCGGCGTCGTAGTCGTCGCGGTACTTCATCGAGAGCGGCCAGTAGTGCGGCGGCGTCCAGAGGAAGATGACCATGAACAGGATGACCGGTGCCCACGTCAGCGACCCGGTGACGGCGGCCCAGCCGATGAGCACGGGCATGCACCCGGCGGAACCGCCCCAGACGATGTTCTGCGGGGTGCGGCGCTTGAGCCAGAGCGTGTAGACGAAGACGTAGATGAGGATCGCGGCGATGCTGAGGGCGGCGGCGAGCCAGTTCACGAAGACGACGAGGACCACCGTCGAGGCGATGCCGAGTGCCCACGAGAAGACCAGTGCCTCGCGGTCGGAGAGCTCGCCGGTCACCAGCGGGCGGGTGCTCGTCCGCTTCATCAGCCGGTCGATGTCGCGGTCGATGTAGCAGTTGAAGGCCGAGGCCGAGCCCGCCGACATCGCGCCGCCGAGCATCGTCCAGAAGACGAGCCACAGGTCGGGCACACCCCGTTCCGCGAGGAACATCGTGGGCGCGGTCGTGACGAGCAGCAACTCCATGACGCGCGGCTTGGTGAGCGAGACGTACGCCCGGACCTTGCGGTACAGCATCGACCGACGAACGGTGTCTGGCCTGGTCACGGTGGCAGTCGGCAAGGGAACCTCAGTCTGTTTCGCTGCAGTCCGCACGCTCGGGTGGACGGCACCGTCGGCGTCCGGGCATGCGTGTCCGCGGAATGGTCGCGGGTCACCGACAGTTTACGCGATGGACGGCGCCACGACGATGTCCCGCCGCCGCCGCCCGTCCCGATCCCGCCGTCCCGCCATCCCGCCATCCCGCACGTCGACGGCCGGACACGCCCGGTCGTCGGTCCGCCGCCCGATGACCATCCAGCCTCGCCGGTCACCTGGACACCTTCTGAGTGCCGGTTCACTATGCTGGAGAGGCCCTCCCGCAGCGTGCCCCGATGACGTCGGCCGCGTTCGAGCCGGTCGGCTGCCGGCAACGGCACCGCGACGGAGCCCCGGGTCGGCAACATGTCCGTGCGATGGCACGAGCCCTCGCACATGTCGCATCAATGAAGGGTCAACATCCAAGTGGCTGAATTCACCTGGGACGCCATCGACCGGAAGGCCGTCGACACGGCCCGCGTCCTCGCCGCCGACTCTGTCGAGGCGGCCGGCAACGGTCACCCCGGCACCGCGATGAGCCTCGCGCCGCTGGCTCACCTCCTGTTCCAGAAGGTGATGCGCCGCGACCCGAGCGACTCCACGTGGATCGGCCGCGACCGCTTCATCCTCTCGGCAGGCCACGCCTCGATCCTCCAGTACGTGCAGTTCTACCTGCACGGCTACGGCCTCGAGCTCGACGACCTGCAGCACCTGCGCAAGTGGGGCTCGAAGACCCCGGGCCACCCGGAGTACGGCCACACCGACGGCGTCGAGATCACGACCGGCCCGCTCGGCCAGGGCCTCGCCTCCTCCGTGGGCTTCGCCTACGCGCAGCGCTTCGAGCGCGGCCTGTTCGACCCGGAGACCCCGGCCGGCCAGTCGCCGTTCGACCACTACACCTACGTGATCGCCGGAGACGGTGACATGCAGGAGGGCGTCACGAACGAGGCCGCCAGCCTCGCGGGCCGCCAGCAGCTCGGCAACCTCATCGCCTTCTACGACTCGAACCAGATCTCGATCGAGGACGACACCGACATCGCGTTCTCCGAGGACGTCCACGCCCGCTACGAGGCGCTCGGCTGGCACGTCCAGGTCGTCGACTGGAAGAAGACCGGCGAGTACAGCGAGGACGCCGAAGCGCTCCACGCCGCCGTCGAGGCCGCGAAGCAGGTCCACGACAAGCCGTCACTCATCGTCCTCAAGACGATCATCGGTTGGCCGTCGCCGACCAAGCAGAACTCCGGCAAGATCCACGGCTCCGCACTCGGCGCCGACGAGCTCAAGGGCCTCAAGGAGGTCCTGGGCTTCGACCCCGAGAAGACCTTCGACGTCGACCCCGAGGTCCTCGACTACACCCGTGGTGCGATCGCCAAGGGCCAGGCCGAGCACGCCGAGTGGCAGAAGTCCTTCGACGCGTGGGCCGCGGCCAACGCCGACAAGAAGGCGCTCTTCGACCGCGTCCAGGCGAAGGAGCTCCCGGAGGGCCTCGAGGCCGCACTGCCGGTCTTCAGCTCCGAGAAGGCCGTCTCGACCCGTGCCGCCTCGGGCAAGGTCATCAACGCCATCGCGCCGCTCATGCCCGAGTTCTGGGGCGGTTCGGCCGACCTGGCCGAGTCGAACCTGACCACGATCGAGGACGGCAAGTCCTTCGGTCCGGCCGAGGCCACGACGAAGACCTGGACCACCGACCCGTTCGGCCGCGTCCTGCACTTCGGCATCCGCGAGCACGCCATGGGCTCGATCCTCAACGGCATCGTCCTGCACGGGAACACCCGTCCCTTCGGCGGCACGTTCCTCATCTTCAGCGACTACATGCGTCCGGCGGTCCGTCTCGCCGCGCTCATGAAGGCGCCGGCGATCTACGTCTGGACGCACGACTCCATCGCCCTCGGCGAGGACGGCCCGACGCACCAGCCGATCGAGCAGATCAGCGCCCTCCGTGCGATCCCGGGTCTCGACGTCGTCCGCCCCGCTGACGCCAACGAGGTCGCGTACGCCTGGCTCGAGATGCTCAAGCACCAGGACCGCCCGGCCGGCATCGCGCTGAGCCGTCAGAACCTCCCGGTCTTCGAGCGTGGTGAGGGCGACGCCTCCGGCGAGACGCTCGCCTCCGCGAAGAACGTCGCCAAGGGCGCCTACGTCCTGGCCGAGGCCCCGAACGGCACGCCGGACGTCATCCTCATCGGCACCGGTTCCGAGGTGCAGATCGCGCTCGACGCGCGTGAGCAGCTCAAGGGCGAGGGCATCAACGCCCGCGTCGTCTCGGCTCCGTCGCTCGAGTGGTTCCACGAGCAGGACGAGGCGTACCGCGAGTCGGTCCTGCCGAAGGCCGTCAAGGCCCGCGTTTCGGTCGAGGCCGGGATCGCGATGAGCTGGCGCGACATCGTCGGTGACGCCGGTCGCAGCGTGTCGATCGAGCACTTCGGTGCCTCGGCCGACTACCAGAAGCTGTTCGAGGAGTTCGGCTTCACCACCGAGCACGTCGTCTCGGCGGCCAAGGAATCGATCGCAGCAGCCTCCTGACCCCCTGGGCCGGGCCCGGACTCCGGGCCCGGCCCTTCCGTACGGGAGGCCCGCGGCGACTCCGCCACGGACCTCCCGTCCCGGGGGCACGTCCCCCGCACAGACCCCGGCTCGAGCAGCCGACGAACGAAACGAAGAAGAGAAGAAGCGAATGACTGACACCACTCCCACCGAAGCCCTCTCCGCCGTCGGCGTGAGCATCTGGCTCGACGACCTGTCCCGCGAGCTCCTCGAGACCGGCCGTCTCGAGAACCTCATCGCGGACCGCAACGTCGTCGGCGTCACCACCAACCCGACGATCTTCGCCTCGGCCCTCGCCAAGGGCGAGCGCTACGACGCGCAGGTCAAGGAGCTGGCCGCGGCCGGTACCGACGTGACCAACGCGATCTTCGAGATCACGACGCGTGACGTCGCCGACGCGTCGGACATCTTCGCCCCGATCTACGCCTCCTCGAACGGCTTCGACGGCCGCGTCTCGATCGAGGTCGAGCCGGGTCTCGCGCACGACACGGCGAAGACCATCGAGCAGGCGAAGTTCCTGTTCGACAAGGTCGGCAAGGAGAACGTCCTCATCAAGATCCCGGCGACGGTCGACGGCCTCGAGGCCATCACCGAGGTCATCGGTGCGGGCATCTCGGTCAACGTCACCCTGATCTTCTCGCTCGAGCGCTACCGCGCCGTCATCGACGCCTACCTCGGCGGGCTCGAGAAGGCCAAGGCCGCCGGCCACGACCTGTCGAAGATCCACTCGGTCGCGTCGTTCTTCGTGTCGCGCGTCGACTCCGAGATCGACAAGCGTCTCGACGCCATCGGCTCCGACGAGGCCACCGCGCTCAAGTCCAAGGCGGGCATCGCCAACGCCCAGCTCGCCTACCAGGTCTGGACCCAGGCCTTCGCGACCGAGCGTGCCCTCGGCCTGCTCGAGTCCGGCGCGAACACGCAGCGCCCGCTGTGGGCCTCGACCGGCGTCAAGGACCCGTCGCTGCCCGACACGCTCTACGTGACCGAGCTCGCCGCCCCGAACACCGTCAACACGATGCCGGGCAAGACCCTCGAGGCGACGTTCGACCACGGCGAGGTCCACGGCGACGCGATCGCCGGCACCTTCGACGACGCGAACCAGGTCATGGACCAGCTCGCTGCCGTCGGTGTCGACTACGACGACGTCGTCGCGCTGCTCGAGAAGGAAGCCGTCGAGAAGTTCAACGTCTCGTGGGGCGAGCTCGTCGACACGGTCCAGACCGCGCTCGAGAACGCCAAGTAGGAGTGACCGTCTCCATCGCCGCCAGCGGTGACGCGGCGCGGGCCATCGACACGGTGGTCCCGCGCCTCGTCACCGACCTGGTGGCGTCCGGGATCACGGCGCAGGACGCCGCCCTGTGGGGCCCCGCCGCGGAAGCCGAGGCGTCGAAGCGCCTCGGCTGGGTGGAGGCGGTCTCCGTCTCCCGTCCGCTCGTCGCCGAGGTCGCCGCGCTGCGCGAGCAGTTGCTCGCCCAGGGCGTGGACCGGGTGGTGCTCGCCGGCATGGGCGGCTCGTCGCTCGCGCCAGAGGTCATCACCCGCACGGCCGGGGTCCCGCTCGTCGTCCTCGACTCCACCGATCCCGCGCAGGTCCGCGCCGCGCTGACCGACCTCGAGCGCACGGTGCTCGTCGTGTCGTCGAAGTCCGGTTCGACGGTGGAGACGGACTCGCAGCGCCGGGTGTTCGAGCAGGCGTTCCAGGACGCCGGGATCAACCCCGCCGGACGGATCGTCGTCGTCACCGACCCGGGCTCCGCGCTCGAGGCGACGGCACTCGAGGCCGGTCACCGGGTCTTCACCGCCGACCCCACGGTCGGCGGTCGGTACTCCGCGCTCACCGCGTTCGGGCTCGTCCCCGCCGGTCTGGCCGGAGCCGACATCGCCGAACTACTCGACGAGGCCGACGCCATCTCGGTGCTCCTCGCGGTCGACACCGACGAGAACCCCGGGCTCGTGCTCGGAGCAGTCCTCGGCGGGACGGCTCCCCTCCGGGACAAGATCGGGATCGTCGCGGACGGGACGCACATCCTCGGCTTCGGCGACTGGGTCGAACAGCTCATCGCCGAGTCGACCGGCAAGGACGGCCGCGGGCTGCTGCCGGTCGTCCTCGACGTCGACTCCCCCGAGGTGACCGCGGGTCTGCCCGACCTGCAGGTCGTCCGGCTGGTGGGCTCCCGGGAGGACGAACGACACGTCGCCGCCGGCGAGGTCGAGATCACGGGCACGCTCGGCGGGCAGTTCCTCGTCTGGGAGTACGCGGTCGCGGTCGCCGGGCGCCTGCTCGGGATCAACCCGTTCGACCAGCCCGACGTCGAGGCCGCCAAGGTCGCGGCCCGGGCGCTGCTCGACGCGCCCGCCGCCGAGACGACGGCCCCCTCGTTCGAGGACGACGGCGTCGCGGTCTCCGCGACCGGCGGACTCGAGACCGGCGCGACGCTCACCCAGGCCGTGTCGAGCCTCCTGGCTGCTGTCAGCGAGGACGGCTACCTGGCGGTGCAGGCGTACGTCGACCGTTCGGCCGGCCACGGCCTGGAGGCCCTCCGCGACCTCCTCGCCGAGCGCACGGGCCGGCCCGTCACCTTCGGGTACGGGCCCCGGTTCCTGCACTCCACCGGCCAGTACCACAAGGGCGGTCCCGCGAACGGCGTCTTCCTGCAGATCGTCTCCGACGAGCAGGACGACCTGGCCGTCCCCGGCCGCCCCTTCACCTTCGGTCGGCTCATCCGAGCCCAGGCCGCCGGCGACGCGAGTGTCCTCGCCGAACACGGCCGCCCGGTGCTGACCCTGTCGACGCGGGACCTCTCCGCAGCGACGGCGGTCATCACGGCTGCAGTCACCACCTGATCAAAGGAGTTCACCGACATGTCACCGGTGGCGATCACCCCGGAGCACAACCCGCTCCGGCTGCCCACGGACCGTCGACTGAACCGGATCGCGGGTCCCAGCACCCTCATCATCTTCGGAGTCACGGGAGACCTCTCCCGCAAGAAGCTGATGCCCGCGGTCTACGACCTCGCCAACCGGGGGCTCCTGCCGCCCGGCTTCGCGCTGGTCGGGTTCGCTCGGCGTGACTGGGAGGACCAGGACTTCTCCCAGCTCGTCCACGACGCCGTCAAGGAGCACTCGCGGACCCCGTTCGACGAGGACGTCTGGCGTCAGCTCGAACAGGGCATCCGCTTCGTCCAGGGGTCCTTCGACGACCCCGAGGCGTTCACGCTCCTCAAGGAGACGGTCGACACCCTGGACGCCGAACGCGGGACCCTCGGGAACCACGCGTTCTACCTGTCCATCCCGCCGAAGATGTTCCCGGTCGTCACCGAGCAGCTCAAGCTGTCCGGGCTGACCGAGAAGCGCGACGGGTCGTGGAGCCGGGTCGTGGTCGAGAAGCCCTTCGGTTCGGACCTCCGCACGGCCCGCGAACTGAACGCGATCGTCGAGAGCGTCTTCGCGCCCGACGACGTGTTCCGCATCGACCACTACCTCGGCAAGGAGACCGTCCAGAACCTCCTGACGCTCCGGTTCGCGAACCAGATGTACGAACCCATCTGGAACTCGAACTACGTCGACCACGTGCAGATCACGATGGCCGAGGACATCGGCGTGGCCGGACGTGCCGCCTACTACGACGGCATCGGTGCGGCGCGGGACGTCATCCAGAACCACCTGCTGCAGCTCCTCGCCCTCACGGCGATGGAGGAGCCCGTCTCGTTCAAGGCCGGACACCTCCGTGCCGAGAAGGAGAAGGTGCTCTCGGCGGTCCGCCTGCCCGAGGACCTGTCCACGGCGACCAGCCGCGGGCAGTACGCCGGCGGGTGGCAGGGCGGCGAGAAGGTGCTCGGGTTCCTCGAGGAAGCGGGCATGAACCCTGAGTCCACGACCGAGACCTTCGCGGCCATCCGTCTCGACATCGCGACCCGCCGCTGGCAGGGGGTCCCGTTCTACCTGCGTGCCGGCAAGCGACTCGGCCGCCGCGTCACCGAGATCGCGATCGTGTTCAAGCGCGTGCCGGAGGACGTGTTCGGCATCGAGCAGTCGCCCCTCGGCCAGAACGCGCTCGTCATCCGCGTGCAGCCGGACGAGGGCGTCACGCTCCGCTTCGGCTCGAAGGTCCCCGGCGTCGGGACGCAGGTCCGCGACGTCACGATGGACTTCGGCTACGGCCACGCGTTCACCGAGGCCTCCCCCGAGGCCTACGAACGGCTCATCCTCGACGTGCTCCTCGGTGACCCGCCGCTGTTCCCGCGGCACCAGGAGGTCGAGCTGTCCTGGAAGATCCTCGACCCGATCGAGGAGTTCTGGCGGACACAGGGCCAGCCCGAACAGTACCGTCCCGGCACGTGGGGCCCGGCTTCGGCCGACGAGCTCCTCGCACGCGACGGTCGGACCTGGAGGCGTCCATGAAGATCGACCTGCCGAACACCACGGTCTCGAAGATCCAGAAGACCCTGGTGCACATCCGCGAGGAGGGCGGCGCCGTCGCACTCGGTCGCGTGCTCACCCTCGTCGTCTCGACCGCTCTCGGCCGCGAGGAAGAGGCGATCGAGGCCGCGAACCAGGCGTCCCGCGAGCACCCGATGCGCGTCGTCATCGTGTCGAAGAACGAGGGTGACATCGCGTCCCCCGGCCGTCTCGACGCGCAGATCCGCGTCGGCAGTGACGCGGGTGCCAGCGAGGTCATCGTCCTCCGCGCCTACGGCGAGACCGCTGCGGACGAGGAGAGCCTGGTCACCGGGCTCCTCCTGCCCGACGCGCCCGTCGTGGCCTGGTGGCCGGAAGCCGCGCCGGAGAAGCCGTCGGTCTCGCCGCTCGGCCGGATCGCCCAGCGCCGGATCACCGACGCCGCGGCGCAGAAGGACCCGAACGGCGCGATCATGGCGCTCGCGGACTCCTACGCGCCCGGCGACACGGACTTCGCCTGGACCCGCCTCACGCTGTGGCGGAACCAGCTGGCCGCAGCACTCGATCAGCCGCCGTTCGAGCCGATCACCGCGGTGGAGGTCTCCGGCGCGTTCGACAGCCCGTCGACGGTGCTCCTCGCCGCCTGGCTCGGGCTGCAGCTCAAGGTGCCGGTCGACGTCACGACCTCGCCCCGTGCCACGGGTTCGAGCGGCATCCACGGCGTGAAGCTCGTGCGCGACTCCGGCACCATCGAGCTCGAGCGCTCGCTGGTCGACGTGGCGACGCTCTCGATGCCCGGCCAGCCGACGCACGACCTGTCCCTGCCGCGCCGCAACCTGCGCGACTGCCTGGCCGAGGAACTCCGTAGACTCGACCCGGACGTCCTCTTCGGAGACGTCGTCAAGCACGGGGTGGCCAAGCTCCGCGAACGCATCGCGGGCTGACCACCGCCACGGTCCGACCGTCCGTCCTCCCCCGCCCTGCCCGTCAGGTCGGCAGGTCGGACGGCCGGCCGGACCGACCGCGGTCACACCGGTGACCGCACCACGAACACGGGAGTCACGTGACCAACGAACGGCGGGTGCTGGTGCACCCCGACAAGCAGGCCCTCGGCGCCTCCGTCGCCGCACGCTTCATCACGAAGCTCATCGACGTGCTCGACGAGCAGGGACGGGCCGACATCGCGATCAGCGGTGGTTCGGTCTCCACGCTCGTCCTCGCGGCGATCGGGCAGTCGCAGGCGCAGGAGAGCGTCGACTGGTCGAAGGTCCACGTCTGGTGGGTCGACGAGCGCTGGGTACCCGCGGGCGACGCGGACCGGAACGACGCCGGCACGCAGACGGACTTCCTCGACCACGTGAGCATCCCGGCCGAGAACATCCACCCGATGGCGTCGTCGGACGCCGGCCTCACCATCGACGAGGCCGCGACGCAGTACGAGCGCGAGCTGCACGACGCCGCTCCCGACTCCGCCGACGCACCCCGCTTCGACATCACCCTGCTCGGGGTCGGTCCGGACGGGCACACCGCGTCGCTGTTCCCGGAGTTCCCGCAGCTCCGCGTGACCGACCGCATGGTCGTGCCCGTCGACGACTCGCCCAAGCCCCCGGCACAGCGCCTGACGCTCACCTACCCGGTGATCAACGCGTCGCAGCGCGTCTGGGTGATCCTGTCCGGCGCCGAGAAGGCATCCGTGCTCGGCCTCGCCCTCGCTGGTGCCGCCGTGGACGAGGTCCCGGTCGGCGGCGTGCAGGGCCGCAAGCGCACCGTCTTCTTCGTCGACCAGGACGCCGCACGCGACGTCCCGGAGAACCTCATCGCGTCGACCTACTGACGCACCGCACGACGGACGGGAGGCCCGGTACCAGCTGGTACCGGGCCTCCCGTCCGTCGCGGGGTCGCCGCCGGTGGGTCGGGCTGGTGGCCCGCTCGTCGAGGTCGCACGAACTGCCGCGTCATGCGCCCGCAGGCGGCACGCTGTGCGACCTCGGCGGACGGCGCGCGGCATGTCATGCGACCTCGACGCGGCCCGAACCGACGAGGACGACCGCGGCGACCTCCCCTGACGACGAAGGCCCCCGCTCCTGACGGAGTGGGGGCCTTCGGACGTCTGCTGTTACTTGGCGGCGGTGCCGCGGCGCTGACGGAGCTGCTGCAGCGCGTCCTCGAGGAGCTGCGCTGCCTCTTCCTCGGTGCGACGCTCCTTCACGTACGCGAGGTGCGTCTTGTACGGCTCGGTCTTCGCGACCTGCGGCGGGTTCTCCTTGTCGCGACCGGCCGGGAGACCGGTGGACGGCGAGTCGACCGTCTCCGGGATCTCCTCGTCGGGGAGGTTCGCGGCGAAGTACCGCACGACCTCGTTGCCCATCGCGTCCCAGTACGAGATCGCGACGCGCTCGGCCTGGACGCCACGGTCCTGCTCGCCCATCGGGCCGGCGCCGACGCGCGACCCACGGATGGCGCTTCCTCCGGATGCCATGTCAGCTCCCTGCCGTGAACTTGTTGATGAGACCGAGCACGATGATGCTCGAGATCCAGAGGAGCCCGAGGATCACGGTGATGCGGTTCAGGTTGCGCTCGGCGACGCCGGATGCCCCGAGGTTGCTCGTCACACCACCGCCGAACATGTCGGAGAGGCCGCCACCGCGACCCTTGTGCAGGAGGATGAGGAGCGTGAGCAGGAGGCTCGTGATCGCGAGCAGGACCTGCAGCACGACGGAGAGTATCGCCACGACGTACCTTTCGTGTCAGTCAGCCATCCGAGTATACCGGTCACGCGGGCTGCGCTCCGGACCCGGACGGGGTGTGTGCACAGCACGAGGCGCGACGGGCGGACCCGTCGCGCCTCGTGCGGTCGTTCTAGAGACCCACGTGCTGCTGGAAGCGCGCGATCGCCGCGAACTCCTGCACGTCGAGCGATGCGCCACCGACGAGTGCGCCGTCGATGTCGGGCTCACGGAGGAAGCCGGCGATGTTGCCCGACTTCACCGAGCCGCCGTAGAGGACGCGGGTGTCGGCTGCGGCCTGGTCGCCCCACGCCGCCGCGATCCCACGGCGCAGTGCGGCGCACTCGTCCTGGGCCTGCTCGGCTGTGGCCGCCTGGCCGGAGCCGATCGCCCAGACCGGTTCGTACGCCACGACGATCTCGGCGGGCTGCACCGCACCGAGGACGACCCCGAGCTGCTCGACCGGCACGACACCGGCGCCGCGCTGTTCGCGCTGCTCACCGGTCTCGCCGACGCACACCACCGGGACGAGGCCGTGCTTGACCGCCGCCGCCGTCTTCGCCGCGACGACCTCGTCCGTCTCACCGTGCATGGTGCGACGTTCGGAGTGCCCGACGATGACGTACTGCGCATCGAGCGCGGCGAGGAACGCGCCGGACACGTCGCCGGTGTACGCGCCGGAGTCGTACTGTGACAGGTCCTGCGCGCCGAAGGCGATCGGCAGCTTGTCGGCCGAGATGAGCGTCTGCACGCTCCGCAGGTCCGTGAACGGCGGGAAGACCGCCACCTCGACGTCGGCGTGGTCGTGCCGAGCGTCCTTCAGCGTCCACGCGAGCTTCTGCACCGTGGCGATGGCCTGGAGGTGGTCCAGGTTCATCTTCCAGTTGCCGGCGATGAACGGCGTGCGGGTCATGCCGTCCACCCCAGCGCTTCGAGGCCGGGGAGCGACTTGCCCTCGAGGAACTCGAGACTCGCTCCGCCGCCGGTGGAGATGTGCCCGAACTGGTCGTCGCGGAACCCGAGCGAGCGGACGGCAGCTGCCGAGTCGCCGCCACCGACGACGCCGAGGCCGTCGACCTCGGTCAGCGCCTGCGCGACGGTCTTCGTACCCGCTGCGAAGGCCGGGAACTCGAACACCCCCATCGGGCCGTTCCAGAACACCGTCTTCGACGAGGAGACCGCTGCGGCGAACCGTTCCGCGGTCTCGAGGCCGATGTCGAGGCCGATGCCGTCGGTACCGAAGGACGAGGACTCGATCGCGTCGGCCGCGACCGTCTCGTGCTCGGCGTCCGCGGCGAACCCGGAGGCCACCACGACGTCCGTCGGCAGGTCGATCGTCACGCCGAGCTCCGTCGCGCGCGAGAGGTACTCGCGCACGGTGTCGAGCTGGTCCTGCTCGAGCAGCGACTTCGCGACCCCGTGGCCCTGCGCCGCGAGGAAGGTGAAGAGCATGCCGCCACCGATGCAGATGGTGTCGACGCGGGGCAGCAGGTGGTCGATGACGCCGAGCTTGTCGCTGACCTTCGACCCGCCGAGCACGACCGTGTACGGGCGCTCCGGGTCCTTCGTCAGACGCTCGAGCACGGTGAGCTCCTGCTCGATGAGCTGTCCCGCCGCGCTCGGGAGCGCAGCGGCCAGCTCGTACACCGAGGCCTGCTTGCGGTGCACGACGCCGAAGCCGTCGGAGACGAACGCATCACCGAGTGCGGCGATGCGGTCGGCGAAGGCGGCGCGTTCGGCGGCGTCCTTCGAGGTCTCCTCCGGGTTGAACCGGAGGTTCTCGAGCAGCAGGACGTCACCGTCCTCGAGGGCCTCGGCGGCCGCGGTCGCCTCGTCGCCGACGGTCTCGCCGACGAAGGCGACCGGCTTCGCCAGCAGTTCGGACAGCCGCTGGGCCACCGGCGCGAGCGAGTACTCGGGCGCCGGAGTGCCGTCGGGTCGGCCGAGGTGCGACACGACGATCACGCGCGCACCGGCGGTGATCAGCGTGTTCAGCGTGGTGAGCGACGCCCGCACGCGGCCGTCGTCCGTGATCGTGCCGTCCTTGAGCGGGACGTTCAGGTCACAGCGGACGACGACACGCTTGCCGGCGAGGTCGCCGAGGTCCTCGAGGGTGCGGAGAGCCATCAGGTCAGAGCTTCTCGCCCACGAACTCGGTCAGGTCGACCAGGCGGTTCGAGTAGCCCCACTCGTTGTCGTACCACGAGGTGATCTTGACCAGGTTGCCCATGACCTTGGTCAGACCCGAGTCGTAGATCGAGGAGTGCGGGTCCGTCGTGATGTCGGTGGACACCAGCGGGTCCTCGCTGTAGAGCAGGATGCCCTTCAGCGGGCCCTCGGCGGCGGCCTTGTAGACGGCGTTGATCTCGTCGACCGTGACGTCCGACTTGGTCTCGAGCGTCAGGTCCGTGATCGAACCGGTCGGCACCGGCACGCGGAGCGCGAAGCCGTCGAGCTTGCCGGCGAGCTCCGGGAGGACCAGGCCGATGGCCTTCGCCGCACCCGTGGAGGTCGGGACGATGTTCAGGGCGGCGGCACGGGCGCGACGCGGGTCCTTGTGCGGTCCGTCCTGCAGGTTCTGGTCGGCGGTGTAGGCGTGGACCGTGGTCATGAGACCACGCTCGATGCCGAACGCGTCGTGGAACACCTTGGCGAGCGGCGCGAGGCTGTTCGTGGTGCACGAGGCGTTGGAGATGATGTGGTGGTTCGCCGCGTCGTAGGTGTCCTCGTTCACGCCGAGGACGATGGTGACGTCGTCACCCGTCGCCGGGGCGGAGATGATGACCTTCTTGGCACCGGCGTCGATGTGCTTCTGCGCGTCGGCGGCCTTGGTGAAGAACCCGGTCGACTCGATGACGATGTCGACACCGAGCTCGCCCCAGGGGAGGTTGGCGGGATCGCGCTCGGCGAGCACCTTGATGGCCTTGCCGTCGACGACGATGTTGTCGCCGTCGAGCTCGACGGAGACGCCGAGCTTGCCGGTGATCGAGTCGTACTTGAGCAGGTTCGCGAGCGCGGCGTTGTCGGTGAGGTCGTTCACCGCCACGATCTCGAGGTCGCTGCCCTTGGCCAGAGCGGCCCGGAAGAAGTTACGGCCGATCCGGCCGAAGCCGTTGATACCGATCTTGACGGTCAATGGAGCTCCTGTTGGGTGTGGAGCGCCTCGGGAGGCGCTGCTTTTCGGAGTGTGGAGGCGTCGTCGGGGACGACGGCCGGCCCACGTGTGGTGGACGATACGCCCCGTAACGTCGCCGGAACGACCCTAGCAGTCGGACCCCCTCGGACCACCTGCATGACGTCGACCCGTGCGGGTCGGCGTCCGGTGGCCGAGGGGGTCCGGAGGACGACCGGGCTCAGGCGCCTTCGAGCTCCTCGGGCACGCTCGCCTCGGTGCCGGGCACGCCGAGGTCGGACGCGCGCTTGTCGGCCATCGCGAGCAGTCGGCGGATCCGGCCGGCGATCGCGTCCTTGGTCATGGGCGGGTCCGCGTGCTGGCCGAGCTCGTCGAGCGAGGCGTCACGGTGCTCGAGCCGGAGGGTCCCGGCGTACTGCAGGTGGTCGGGCACGTCGTCGCCGAGGATCTCGAGAGCACGCTCGACGCGGGCGCAGGCGGCGACGGCGGCCTGTGCCGAGCGGCGGAGGTTCGCGTCGTCGAAGTTTACGAGCCGGTTGGCGGTGGCACGGACCTCGCGGCGCTGGCGCATCTCCTCCCAGTCGGCGGTCGTCCGGGCGGCGCCCATCGCGGTGAGCATCTGGCCGATGGCCTCGCCGTCGCGGATGACGACCCGGTGCACGCCCCGGACCTCCCGGCCCTTCGCGGCGATCCCGAGGCGGGAGGCGGCACCGACGAGCGCCATCGCGGCCTCGTTGCCCGGGCAGGTGACCTCGAGCGCGGCGGCCCGGCCCGGGTCGGTGAGGGTGCCGGAGGCGAGGAAGGCGCCGCGCCAGATGGCGGCGAGGTCCTCGCGGGTGCCGGTGGTCAAGCGGTTCGGCAGGCCGCGGACCGGGCGACGGCGGGCGTCCATGAGTCCGGTCTGGCGGGCGAGCGTCTCGCCGGCCTCGAGGACGCGGACGAGGTAGCGGGTGCCGCGTCGGGACGAGGCGGTCGACCCGACGGAGGCCTCGCTGCGCACGCCGTACAGCTCGGCGAGGTCCTTCCGGACACGGTGCACGATGATCCGGGTGTCGAGTTCGACCTCGACCGCGATCCGGCCGGAGATGACGTGCAGCCCTCCCGCGAACCGGAGGACGGTCGCGAGCTCGGCGGCGCGGACCGTGTTCCGGTTGACGACGACCCTGGCCAGCTCGTCCTTCACCTCGGCAGTCAACGGCACGGCATCATTCCTTACGTTCTTCGGGGTGGGGTTCCGCGGCCCCGGGGCGCACGCGTGTGGAGACAGCCGGTGGGACGGTCACTCCCGGCCGAGATCTCGGTTCTTCACACGCACGGCGACGTTGGGCATCCCGCGGAGGAGGCTCGCCAGCTCGGCGACGATGGCGACCGAACGGTGCTTGCCGCCGGTACAGCCGATGGCGATCGTAGCGTGTCTTTTGTTCTCCCGCTGGTACCCCTCGAACACCGGCTCGAGCACGGAGGCGTAGCGCTCGACGAAGGAGCGGGCTCCCGGCTGCTCGAGGACGTAGTCGGAGACGGGCGCGTCGAGGCCCGTGTGCGGCCGGAGTTCCGGGACCCAGTACGGGTTCGGGATGAAGCGCACGTCGGCCACCATGTCGGCGTCCGCGGGCAGACCGTACTTGAACCCGAAGCTCATCAGGGTGACCTGGACACCGACGAACCGGTCCTCGGCGAACCGCTCCGTGACCGCGTTCGCGAGCTGGTGGATGTTCAGGTCGGAGGTGTCGATGACCATGTCCGACGCTTCCCGCAGCCCGAGCAGCCGCGCCCGTTCCCGGGCGATGCCGTCGAGCAGGGTGTCCTCGCCCTGCAGCGGGTGCGGACGGCGGACCTGCTCGAACCGTCGGACCAGGACCTCGTCGGTGGCCTCGAGGAACAGCACGCGGACCCGCGCACTGGTGCTCTCGCGGACCTGCTGGACGGCGTGCTCCGGTTCGGTGAAGAAGCGGCCGCCCCGCACGTCGACCACGGTCGCGATCTTCGGGATCGACTCCCCCGCGCGGTCGGCGAGGTCCGTGAGCGGTCCGAGCATCTGGGTGGGCAGGTTGTCGACCACGTACCAGCCGAGGTCCTCGAGCGCCTTCCCCACGGTGGACCGGCCGGCACCGGACATGCCGGTGACGATGAGCACGTCGTGCTGCTGCTGGGAGGTGGTGTCGGTCATCTGCGAAGGAGCTCCGTCGTGGTCGGGCCGGGCGGGTCGCCCGGCCGGTGCGAGCGCCGGCCCAGGTCGGAGACCAGGCTACCGTCCGGCCGGGAGGCCCGCGCGGACGTCATGCGGGCCGCTGCGGCCCGTCGGGGCCCGCGTCGGGGACGCGCACCGGGCCTCCCGACCGGGCGCCGACCGGGTCGGCACCTGTGTCCGGTGCGCCGGTCGGGGTGGGAGCACTGGCCGGGGTGGGAGCACTGGTCGGGGTGGGTGCACCGGCCGGGGTGGGAGC